>JAFQND010000325.1 GCA_017396055.1 Oscillospiraceae bacterium | reverse complement strand
GCTCAAACAGGGCGGCGCTTTCCGCGAAAACCAGGTGGTCGAAGACCGCGTCATGGACTCCAACGCCCTCGAGCGCGAACGCGGCATTACCATCCTTGCCAAAAACACCTCCGCCTACTATGAAAACGCCAAGATCAATATCATCGACACCCCCGGCCATGCTGACTTCGGCGGCGAGGTCGAGCGCGTGCTGAAGATGGTGGATGGTATCCTTCTTCTGGTCGATGCCTTTGAAGGCTGCATGCCCCAGACCCGTTTTGTTCTGCAGAAGGCCATGGAGATGGGTCACAAGATCATCGTTGTCGTCAACAAGATCGACCGTCCCGACGCCCGTCTTTACGAGATCGAAGACGAAGTACTGGAACTGCTGATGGAACTCAATGCCACCGACGAACAGCTTGACAGCCCTGTTGTCTACTGCTCCGGCAGAAACGGTACCGCCAGCCTCGGACCCGAAACTCCCGGCACCGATCTTCGTCCCCTCTTTGACAAGATCATGGAGCATATCGACGCTCCCGAAGGCGAAGAAAATGACCCCTTCCAGATGATGGTTTCTGCCATCGACTAAAACGACTATGTGGGCCGTATCGCCATCGGCCGCGTTACCCGCGGTTCCGTTCAGCCCGGCAAAGAAGTCACCATCTGTGACTACCATAACCCCGGCACCCGCTACAAAGGCCGTGTTGTCACCCTTTATCAGATCGACGGCCTCAAGCGCGTCCCCTGCGACAACGCCACTGTGGGCGACATCGTCTGCATCTCCGGTATCGAGAATATCTCCATCGGCGAGACCCTCTGCGATCCCGAACTGGTAGAGGCTCTCCCCTTCCAGAAGATCAGCCAGCCCACCGTCGAGATGACCTTCTCGGTCAACACCTCTCCCTTCGCCGGAAGCGAGGGCAAATTCGTCACCTCCCGTCAGATCAGAGATCGCCTCTACCGCGAGCTTCTGAAGGACGTCTCCCTGAAGGTGCAGGATACCGACTCTGCCGACAGTTTCCTCGTCTCCGGCCGCGGTGAGATGCATCTGTCCATTCTGATCGAGACCATGCGCCGCGAAGGCTATGAGTTCCAGGTCAGCACTCCCCGCGCCATGATGAAAGAGATCGACGGTGTTATGTGTGAACCCATGGAGCGCCTGGTCGTCGACGTACCCGAAGAGAGCATGGGCGCCGTCATGGAAAAGATGGGCTACCGCAAGGGCGAGCTGCAGGCCATGACCCCTCAGGGCAGCCGCGTCAAACTGGAATTTGTCATTCCTTCCCGCGGTCTGTTCGGCTATAAGAACGAGTTCCTCACCGATACCAAGGGCGAAGGCATCATGGCTTCTGTCTTTGATTCCTACGAACCCCTCAAGGGCGATATCCCCCGCCGTACCACCGGCTCGCTGATCGCATTCGAGACCGGCACTGCCGTTCCCTACGGTATGTTCAACGCTCAGGAGCGCGGCCAGCTGTTCATTCCCGCCGGAACCGAAGTATACGAAGGCATGATCGTCGGTCAGTCTCCCAAGGCTGAAGACCTGGTCGTCAATGTCTGCAAACGCAAACAGCTGACCAATACCCGTGCCGCCGGTTCCGACGACGCTCTCCGCCTGACTCCCCACAAAGAGATGAGCCTGGAGCAGTGCATCGAATTCATCGCTGAAGACGAACTGATCGAAGTCACTCCCAAGAGCCTGAGACTGCGCAAACAGATCCTCGACAAATCCCTGAGAATGAAGGCTGCCGCAAAGGCAAAAGCTTAAACAGTCTGTAAAACTGACGACCCGTTTCCGAAAGGAGCTCCGCATGAAACTGATCTCCATCTCCACCGGTGCGCCCCAGAGCATTTTCGGTGACCGTGAGGCCCTCAGGCTGCTCAGCGAGAGCAGCTTTGACGGTGCTGATTTCCTTTTGAACCGCCATGAAGCCCTTTCCCTTCCGGAAGAAGAAATGATCCGGTATTTTTCTGAGCTTCGTTCTTATGCCGATTCGATCGGCCTGCGGATCTTTATGACCCACGGTCTTCTGGCAGGATACGGACGCGATGAAGAACAGAACAAACTGACCTTTGAAAACGCAAAACGCCAGCTGATTGCCTCCGGCATCCTTGGCGCGGAATACTGTGTTCTTCACAGCGCAAGAGCGTATCAGTGGGGTTATGACGCGGACATCAAAGATGTGCAGGACGCCAACTTCCGGCTGTATACGGCGCTGATCCCCACAGCGGAAGAAACGGGAGTCTCCCTCTGTCTCGAATCTCTCGGCAGGACCAAAGTAAACGAAGTTATCGGCCCGGAGTTCCATGCGGATCCAGCCCTTCTCATCGCCGATCACGATGTTCTCCCCACCGAAAAGAAGGGCATCTGTCTCGATACCGATCACTGCATCTGTGTCATGGACTATGACTACCCCGATCCCGCCGAAACGGTCCGGCTGTTCGGCAGCAGGCTCAAGGCGCTGCACCTGTGCGACTCGGACGGCAGAGCCAACTACCACACCCGTCCCGGCTCCGGCATCATCGATTGGCCGGCGCTTTTCCGTGCGCTTGACGAAGCCGGTTACAGCGGCGTGTACAATTTCGAGCTGAACCTTCCCAAGGACGACAGTCTGGAAAACACGATCCGCGGGCTGGGAAGCTATCTGAGGGAATTCGTTTCAAAGTATTGACAGAACAAAACAGCTCTCCTTTCGGAGGGCTGTTTTCACAAGCGAGGGACATATATGGATAATCTCATTTTCAGCCTCAACGCCACCGTTCCCGTCTTCCTGACCATGGTAGTGGGATGGGTGCTGAAACAGAAAGGCATGCTGACCGATAATTTCTGCACGGTAGCAGAAAAGTTCAACTTTAACATCGCTCTTCCCGCTCTTCTGTTCAAAGACATTGCCGGTATCAGCATCCGTGAAGCTTTCGATCCGATCTATACCATCTTCTGCGCCGGTGCGACGACGGTCTGTTTCTTCGGCGCATGGCTGGGCGCAAGGCTGTTTATGAAAGAACAGTATTCGGTAGGCGCTTTTGTACAGGCATGTTACCGCTCCAGCGCAGCTGTACTCGGCATCGCCTTTATCCAGAATATCTACGGCACTTCCGGCATGGCGCCGATGATGATCGTTTCGTCGGTACCCCTGTTCAATATTTACGCTGTACTCGTACTGGTACTGGAAAACCCCGAAAACAAGGGAAAAGGTACCGCAGCAATTAAAAAAGCTGTCATCGGCGTGGCGAAAAATCCCATTATCTGGGGCATTATCGTCGGTTCTGTCTTCTCACTGTTCGGATGGACGCTGCCGAACATCCTTGGCAAGACGGTGAACAACCTCGCCTCGCTGGCGACTCCTCTGGCACTGATCGTGGTCGGCGCCGGCTTTGAGGGACGAAAAGCACTGGCAAAGGTAAAGCCTACCATGATCGCTTCGACGGTCAAGCTGGTCATTCAGCCCCTCGTTTTCCTGCCCGTTGCCATGTGGCTTGGCTTCACCGGCGACAAGATGATCGCTCTTCTGGTGATGCTGGGCGGCTCCACCACCCCCAGCTGTTATATCATGGCAAAAAACATGGGCGGCGACCATGTGCTGACTTCCAGCGTCGTGGTCACAACGACCCTACTCTCTGCTTTCACCCTGACCGCATGGATCTGGGTGCTGAGAACGGTCGGTTTCCTTTGATCCAAAAAAGCTCTCCCCGAAAAAGGGAGAGCTTTTTTCACGGTTTAAATCTTTTCCACCGGCCGGACATATTTCCAGTAGCGCGTTTCATCGTGATAGAAGTAAAAGATCCTGCCCGGAGTCAGGTCAAGGCGGTAACCCGCTTTCTCATAATCAAACTCTGCCATGGCGGCCTCGATCTTCTGCTCAACGGCACCGTTTTCGGTCCGGTAATCAAAAGGACCGTGTTCAAAAACGATGTACTCCCCTTCCGGGATCTCGGTAAGGAACATCCCCTCCGGCACAGGGCCGTCATAGTCCAGAGGAAGCCGTACACCATAGCACTCCGCCAGCGGAATGCCCCAGCTGCAGATACGGCCTTCGGGCGCGTTGAGAAATCCCATCAGCTGACCGCTCGAAGCATTTTCTTCGGTGCCGCCCATATCGTCCAGCTTGCCCCTGATGCTGTCCAGAATGCCGCAGACTTATTCACAGTCCTGTCCGAGGACAGCCATTTTCTGCCAGAAATCCCAATAGCCGATACTCTCGTAATTTTTAATGTGCAGGAATTTATGGGCGGGAATGGTGACGAAATAAACTTTAACTTCTCTTCCGGAATTACTCATACCGGTACCTCCATGTTCGCAAAGAT
>JAFQND010000324.1 GCA_017396055.1 Oscillospiraceae bacterium | reverse complement strand
GGCAGATTGATGCTGGTGAAGCTGAGGTTGCCGCGGCCGCAGGTCACTTCCCGGTCGGGGTCGTACACGTTGCCCATCACGCGGGTACGGCAGCCCATGTAAGCGATCTCGGTTTCGGGATGGCCGGGCTTATAGTACTGCAGGTTGAAGGGAGCATCCAGGAAGCTGAAGTTGGGGAAGAGTCTCTTGGCCGAAACTTCGATAGCCAGCTGGAACAGGTCGTAGTTGGGCTCGCCGGGGTTATAGTTGATACCCTCTTTGACCTTGAAGATATGGATCGGGAAGATGGGGGTCTCGCCGTTGCCCAGACCTGCCTTGGTGGCCAGCAGGACATTGCGGGTGACCATTCTGCCCTCGGGAGAGGTGTCGGTACCGTAGTTGATGGAGGAGAAAGGAACCTGAGAACCGGCGCGGGAGTTCATGGTGTTCAGGTTATGTACCAGAGCTTCCATGGCCTGATAGGTGGCTTTTTCGGTCTCGCGCAGTGCTTCCTTGGCGGCAAATTTCTGTACACGGACAGCTTCTGCTTCGGAAACGAGAGCGGTGAGCTTTGTAAGCTCGGCTTCTCTGTAGCCGTTATTGCCGGCAACGATGGGCCACAGACCGGTATCGGTCTCAACTGCAACGGCAATATCCTCGGCGATGTCCTTGCCGTCCTCGATGCCGCAGATCAGCTCAAGAGCCTTGCCGATATTGGCGATATAGCGCTTGCGGTAGGTCTTGCGGACACCTTCTGCCAGATAATAGTCAAAACAGGGAACGCTCTGGCCGCCGTGCTGGTCATTCTGGTTGGCCTGGATAGCGATGCAGGCAAGGGCGGAATAAGAAGCGATGTCGTTGGGCTCTCTGAGGAAGCCGTGGCCGGTGGAGAAACCGCCGTGGAACAGCTTGGAGAGGTCGATCTGGGTACAGGTAGTGGTCAGAGTCAAAAAGTCCAGGTCATGGATATGGATGTCGCCTTCGCGGTGTGCCTTGGCGTGAACAGGGTCGAGAACGAACATCTCGTAAAAGCGCTTGGCACCTTCAGAACCGTATTTGAGCATCGAGCCCATGGCGGTATCGCCGTTGATATTGGCATTTTCGCGCTTGACATCGTTGTCGGCTGCAGACTTGAAGGTAAGATCCTCATAGGTCTTCATCAGCTGGGTGGACATCTCGCGGATGCGGGTACGCTCGGCACGGTAAAGGATATAGGTCTTGGCAGTGCGGGAATGGCCTTTTTCGACCAGCACATGCTCGACGGTATCCTGAATGAACTCAACAGAAGGTACTGCATCGGGACAGGTCTTCTCAACGACCTCTGCGACCTCCTGTGCCAGTGCAAAGGCGGTGTCGTAGTCACGTCCGCCGGTGGCCTGTGCAGCTTTGAAGATGGCTGCTGCGATCTTTTCAATGTTGAACGGAACTTCACGTCCGTCGCGTTTTCTGATCTTGGTGATCAAGCTGATCGACTCCTTCCATGGATGATCCCCTCCTCCCGGAAAATCGGAACAAAACATCCGAAAATGCCCGGTTCGGGGAAGAAAAAGCGTAAAGTACCGTCCGGCCTCTCGCAGAACTCCAAGAAAGTCCCGACAACCGGACGGCAAGGTGATTCATCCACAATATCTTGTGGCATATTCTCTGCAGGATTTATTATATAGGTTTAAAAGGCAAATGTCAAGGCAATTCCGCTTTTTCGTCAAAAGCAACAATCAAAACATTTACTAAAACGCTTATCGTCGGTTTTGCTAAATTATCCGTGAAAAATTCCTCGAAATTTCATTATTTCTCACTATTGCATTCACAGGGCTTTCGTGGTAAAGAAATCGGTTTTCTGTACTTCCCGGAGACACATACGGCTGCCGGAAAAACGACATCCGACCTGTATGCACAAGATCTGCTCTGTAGAAGTTTTCAGAGAAAATTTGTAAGAAGTGATAAAACGTCCCCAGGGGCGCAAAAGAGGCCCGCCGCAGAGGGCAGGCCTTTTTGATCATTCCTCAAAAAGCGGGGTGCTGAAATAACGCTCGGCAGTATCGGGCAGGATGGTGACCACCGTTTTGCCGGGGCCAAGCTTCTTTGCCAGTTTCAGAGCTGCCGCCACATTGGTGCCGCTGGAGATACCGCACATCAGACCTTCCAACCGGGCAAGAGCGCGCGAAGTCTCCATGGCTTCCTCATCGGTGACGATACAGATGTCATCATAGATCGAGGTGTTCAGAATGGCGGGAATGAGACCGTCGCCGATACCCATCTGCAGATGGGTGCCGATCGAGCCGCCGGAAAGGATCGCGGCGTTCTCCGGTTCCACCGCCCAGATCTCCATCTGAGGATTGTGGGCCTTGAGCACTTCACCGACACCGGTGATGGTGCCGCCGGTACCGATACCGGAACAGAAACCGTCGATGGGGCGGCCTGCCTGCTCAATGATCTCGGCTGCGGTGTGATCCCGATGGACGCTGGGGTTGTTGGGGTTTTCGAACTGCTGGGGAACATAGACGCTGGGGTTCTCTTCGGCCATTCTCAGAGCCGTCTGGAGGCATTCTTCGATACAGGCGCCGATATCGCCGGCATCGTGTACCAGCCGGACCTCAGCGCCGTAATGACGGACCAGTTTTCGCCGTTCCTCGCTGACCGAGTCGGGCATGATGATTACGGTGCGGTAGCCTTTGACCGCGCCTACAAGGGCGAGACCGATACCCTGGTTGCCGCTGGTGGGTTCGACGATAATGGTGCCGGGGCCGATGCGCCCTTCCCTCTCGGCGGCTTCGATCATATTGAAAGCGGTGCGGGTCTTGATAGAACCGCCCACATTGAGTCCTTCAAACTTGACGAGTACCTCTGCGCTGTCTTCACCGACCATGCGGTTGAGGCGCACCAGCGGGGTACTGCCCATGGCTTCAAGGATATTGCTGCAGATCATGTGGATCATTCCTTTGTAAGAGTTTTGCTGTAATGGTTAGTATATCATATGCGAAAGAAATTGTCGAGTGATTTTGTATATTTCGTTTGTGCAGCAAAAAAGCATGGCAGCGCCATGCTTTTTCTCATTCTGTGAGAACTTCCTGCCTGCTGCAGAAAACCGTCACCCTCCGCTTGCCGTCATAGGTACAGGTATAGAGCACCAGATCGTATCCGCTGTTCTGTACCTCATCCACCGCTGTAGAAGCAAGGGTAGAAAGTTTTTCGACCGCATAAAGGGCTTTCTCGCCGTTCATGTTGGTAAAAAGCACCGGCTGACCGCTCTCCAGTTCTGTGAGGCGGGCAAAATGGCTCTGATAGTTATGGCCGGCAATGACAAGACCGCCGGCTGTAAAGCTGCCGAACTGCCTGCAGGGAGCCAGTTCCAGCTTCTGATAGTTCCAGTTGTCCATAATCGGCAGCTTCAGCCCAAGAGTGGGCAGTTCGAGCACGCCGACATATTCATATCCGTCGATAAACACAACGGGGTCTTCCCTCTCCTCTTCGGCCGGAGCGGAAGAAGGCTGTTCTTCGGCTGTTTTCTCGCTGATCACCGTCTGTACTGCCTCCAGCGCGGACGAGGCGGCTTCGCCTGCCTTTTTATCCTCGTTTGCGTTGAAAAGGTAAAGGAGCAGCGCTGAAAGGATCAGCACTGCTCCGACAAGTACCAAGACGATGCCTGATTTTTTAGGCATTGTCGTTTCTCTTCTTTCTCATCAGCAGTACGCCGCAGAAGACAAGGCCGATACCTGCGATACCCAGCACAGCGATGGGCCAGTTCAGCTGACCGGTCTGGATCAGGGTAGCGGTATTGGTAACGGTAACTGCGCCGCCGTTGGTCTCATAGGAAGGAACATAACCCTTGGGGATCGTATCCTCAAGAACGCTCCAGGAACCGGCAGGATCCAGCTCGACCCAGGTATAGGTCCAGTTGTTCCATTCGCCCAGATAAACGGTCTCAACAGCTTCGGGGCCGTTATAGAGGGTCATGCCGACAGACTCGGGACGCTTATCCAGCTGATCTTCATCGCCGGCCCAGACCTTGTTGACGGTCAGGAAACCGGGACCGGCCAGAGGAGGATCTTCCTCTTCGATCTCTTCGGTCAGAGTGTTGACAATCATAACGACAGTGCCATCTCTGCTATAATCTGCTTCATATCCATCGGGGACACCAGACTCGGAAACAGACCAGTCATAACGATCGTTCAATTTATCCCAGGTGTAGGACCACTGGTTCGATTCGCTGAGGGAAACACTGTCATAAACTTCACCATCCCTCAGCAGATCGACATCAATACTGCCGGGGCGGAGATCCGAACCGTTATCATTCCATACCTTATGTACGGTCAGGGTACCCTTTCCGGAAGGAGTTCCGGGACTGGTGAATTCTTCAGCCATAAAGACCCAGTCGACCTCGCCCACGCGCTTGGCATATTTATTGTCCAGCTCGATGGGAACATTCAGTTTTACGGTCAGAGTCTTGGTTTCATCAAGATTCAATCTGCCCAGATAAACAGGTTCGGTCAGACCGTCAGTCTGGTCGGGAGAAGCTGCATAAATCAGATCTTCGCCCTCATAGACCTCTAAGTACAGTTTAGAGAGAAAATCGGTCATGGTAGCGACAGTCTCGCCGGAAGCAGCGACACCTTCGCTGAGGGGATTCTCTTCATCATGAGCTTTAGCTTTGAGGTAAACGCGGATATAGTCGCAGTAAGAAGCCTCGTTTTTGATGGTGATCTTTTCAGTCAGCTTGTCGCCGGGCATAACGCCTTTAAAGCCATCAAACAGGTCGGTAGCAGTGTACTCACTGCCGGGAGCGAAGGTAAAGCCCTTCTTGTTGCCTTCGTAAGTCACGGTGGAATCAGCGGCAAATACCTGAGCCGAGAAACCGGCCGCAACAACAAAAGCCAGTACAAAGGAGGACAGACGTTTCAGAAACTTTTTCATAGTCATGCCTCCTTAGTTAGTAGGGACGGCGGTGATTACGCCATTTTTCGCAGTTGCACCCCAAACAGAAACTGCATTATCGGGACGACTCTGGATTGCATCAGCGAGAATCTCGACGGAGAGGGTGTAAGTTACTTCGCCGATAGTTATACTTCTCGAAGGAGTACAACTTTCAATCAGCATACCTTCAGTGGTGGTGTCAGCAGTGGTGGCGTTGGGGGCTACTTCTTTAGAATAATAATAGTAGTCGTCGCCTCCCTTAACCCATGCATCACCGATCGAGATGGTATAATCAGTTCCTGCTACGGGAGCCTTTGCACCATAAACATTACCACTTGCATCTTTCCAGGTTACAACAATCGCTGCGCGGATGAAAGCATTGGTATTACCGGTGTTTTTGAGTTCAACATCTTCTTTTTTGCTTCCATCAAATTCCTCTACAACTGCACAGGAAACCTTGGAAGGAGTGAAAATGTTTTCGATAGTGTCGGTTTTTGCAACCAGAAATGCAAGCGTGCTGCCTACGGTCGCGAGGGTCACCGCCGCAACGGCTGCGGCGATGATCGCGGAGAGGC
>JAFQND010000323.1 GCA_017396055.1 Oscillospiraceae bacterium | reverse complement strand
GCCCGATGCAGAAAAGATGGCGAAACTGCGAAATATACTGGAATAACAAAAACCGCCGGTCAGACGATCGGCGGTTTTTCATAGAGATCATTCTTCGGCGTTGTCAATGCTCCTGCAGAGTTTTCTGAACGCTTCCATATCGCTGATACGAAGCAGCTCATTGCTCTGTATCCGGTTATATTCCTCTGCCAGTTTCATGGCAAGGGGCTCATTCTGTTCGGCTGTGAGTCTTCTGTGCATGGCAAAATCAAGGAACATACGGACATCTTCCATCGACAGTTCCCTCACATTATTCTCCCCGTTCAGATATTCATTCAGGATAGGGTCAGCGGCAGCATGATCTTCCGCAGTATAAAGTTCACCGTCGATATTGTCCGCATCGATCAGAAACAGCTTTGCCAGAAACTCGGAATCCACACGGAGTGTAGCATTTTCATCGGAATGCATCGTAAAATAAAGCAGCTGGTTGCGGCAATGTTTTTTGAACCGGGCAATTTCCGAATAATGAAAACCGCAAATAACAGTATTCATCCAAACTTCTCCTTTTCACTGACAGCACGATCCTTCGATCTGTCAGATATCCTTTTTATCGGTTCTGACAAAAAGAGCGACCGTCTCAACATGACCCGTGCGCGGGAACATATCCACGCCGCGGTACCGGATAAGTTCGTAACCCTGCTCGCAGAGCATTTTCGCATCCCTCGCTGCAGTAGCGGGATTACAGGAGATCATCACGACTTTTTCCGGTGCCATACGAACGATGCTGTCGATGACATCCTGATCACAGCCTTTTCTGGGAGGATCAACGATGATGACATCAGGGGTCTCACCGCGGTCGGCCAGCTGCACTGCAGCTTCACCGGCATCAGCACAGAAAAACTCTGTGTGTTCCATATGATTCTGCGCGGCATTCTTTTTTGCAGACTCCACCGCAGGAGGAACCACCTCGACGCCCACAAGGCTGTCTACCTGCCGGTAAGCGCCAAGACCGATGGAACCGATACCGCAATACAGATCCAGCAGCCGTTCATTGCCTTTGAAACCGGCATATTCATAACCCAGCTCGTAAAGACGCTGTGCCTGCGGGCTGTTCACCTGATAAAACGCTGCGGGGGCGATGGAAAGTTTTACCCCGCAAAGAATGTCATCAATGGTGTCCTTGCCCCAGACGGTCACGGTATTTCTGCCGAGGATCACATTCGTCCGCTCGGCATTGACATTGACTGTGATGCTGACGATTTCGGGAAAAGCTGCGGTCAGTGCCTGACAGATCTCGTTTATGTAAGGAATTTTCCGGGTGGTGGCGACCAGACAGACCATGGTCTCTCCGGTAGAAGGACCGCGGCGGAGGAAAAGATGACGGAGCATGCCTCTGCCGGTCTCTTCGTCGTACACCGGCAATTTATAGCGGTCGATCAGGCTCAGCACCGTCCGCACAATGGGGCCGAAACTCTCATCCTGCAAAAGACAGTTATCCGCAGGGACAATACGATGGCTGCGGCGGGCATAAAAACCGGCGACCGCATGACCTTCCTTATCGACGCCAAGAGGATACTGTGCTTTATTGCGGTAATGATGCTGTTCCGGACAGCCAAGAACAGGTTCCGGGTCCAATGGAAAACCGCCCAACCGGTGGAAGGCGTCGCTGACGACCTTACCTTTCAGCCGCAGCTCCTCTTCATAGGAAATATGACGGAAGGCGCATCCGCCGCACTGACGGAATACCGGACAATCAGACTGCTGACGGGCAGGCGAAGGAGTAATGACCTGTTCCAGAAGACCATACCCCACGTTTTTCTGTACCTTTACGGCCTTAAAACGAATACGGTCTCCAACGGCGGTCATGGGAACAAAAACTGCAAAGCCATCTACCCGGCAAAGGCCGCTGCCTTCCAGGGTCAGATCTTCTATCACCGCTTCATAGCTCTTGTTTTTGACAATCATATAAAGATCCCTTTCATAACTTACGAAAAGGCTGCCGCACAGAAACCTGTACGGCGGCCTTTTTCATGGTCAATCTACAGTTGCAGCATCCTCGGGAGTACCGGGATTGGTAGAGAAGCTGGGACGGGAAGTCTCTTCTTCCTCTTCTCCTTCTTCTCCCTCTTCGCCGGGCTTGGCCAGATGGAGCGAATCACAGGGGTCAGGCTTCGCGTTGACTTTGTAATAACCCATCTTCTTTTCGGGACATTCGGCGGTGGCAGCCATACCGGAATAAGTGCAGTATTCCATCTGTACGATATTTTCACTGAGGGTGAATTCCTTCACTTCCAGATCGGCATGGATGGCACCCATGACGTTGGACCAGATGGTATCACAGTCATACATATTCTTGTAAGGCAGCATTTCGGGAATGTCATAACCCGTCCAGACGCCGGCCACATAATAAGGAGTCAGACCGACAAAGGCAATATCATTGTAATCCTGAGTTGTACCGGTCTTTCCGACAACAGGCATGGCACCGATATTAGATTCGCGGCCGGTACCTTCGGTGCAGACCACTTTCAGCAGGCGGTTCATGATAGAAGCGGTGTCTTCACTGAAAGCACGGGTCTTCTTGGGGGTATTATCCAGCACGACGTTTCCGCTGGCATCCTCAATACGGGTATAGCTGACGGGGCTGTAATAAATGCCGCCGCTGCCGAAGGGCAGATATGCCGCAGTCAGTTCGCGCAGATATACGCCATCGGTCATGGAGCCAATTGCCAGCGAAGGACCGTAGTCATTCTGCTGACCGCTGGTGACGAGAGTCGAGATACCCAGCTTCTTTTCCAGGAAGTTTACGCTTCTCTCAGTGGTCAGCTGCATGATCAGCTTGACAGGGATCGTATTTCTCGAAATACGCAGCGCCTCCACGACGGTCATATCGCCGCGGTAGTCTTTTTCGTAGTTGCTGGGCCAATCTTTCTCCTTGCCGTCGACTTTGATCTTCATGGCGGGGCTGTCGTTGGTGACAGTGGACCAGTTAATGACATCATACTCCAGAGCAGGGCCGTAAACCGCCAGAGGTTTAATGGCCGAACCGGGCGGCCGCTTGGACATGGTAGCACGGTTAAAGCCGAGAGTCTCGGTCTTTTCGCCTTTTCCGCCGACCAGAGCGACTACTTCGCCGTCATAGTTCATGATGACAAAGGCAGATTCAGGGATCTCACCGTCTTCGTTGGGAGTCAGGTCATAGGCAGAGAAAGTGCGGGGATCGTTATATTTTTCTTCAAGGTAACGCTGCATCTGCTGATCAACGGTCATATAGATGCGGTAGCCGCCGTTACGGAGCATATAAGTCGCATAGGAACGGCTCCAGCCATTGACCTGCATCAGGTCGGAGATGACGTCCTCGATGACCATATCGGTGAAGTAAGAGGTAACACCGGAAGACTGGGTCTGGGTCGCAGCCTCCTCATCAGTGGTATTGCTGCGGTCAACGGTGACGATAGGCTCGGCACAGTATTTCTTATGTTCGGCTTCACTGATGTATCCAGCTTCCAGCATACAGTCCAGTGCATAGTCACGGCGCTCTTTTGCGCGGTCGGGGTGCAGGTCGGGACGGCGATAGTTGGGCGAGTTGGTCATGCCTGCGAGGGTCGCAGCCTGCGGAATGGTGATATCACTGACACTGCAGCCGAAGTAATACTGACAGGCAGCCTCAACGCCGTAGATATTCTTACCCAGGAAAATGATGTTCAGATAGGACTCAAGGATCTCTTCTTTGGAATAATTGCGCTCCAGCTCAAGGGCACGGAAGATCTCTCTGAGTTTTCTTACGGGAGTGACATCGTCATCCTTGGTGACGTTCTTGATGACCTGCTGGGTGATGGTCGAACCGCCCTGACGTTTTTCACTGTTCTGGCCGGTGATCTCACGGATGGAAACACCGATGGTTCGGATCCAGTCAACGCCTTCATGGACCCAGAAACGCTTATCCTCGGTTGCAACATAAGCCTCGATCAGAATATCGGGGATCTCGGTGATGGACACTTCGATACGGTTCTGGTCGCCGGACAAACAGTAGACCTCCTCCGGCTGACCGTTTTCGTCGTTGGCATAGAACATCGTGGTAAAGCTCAGATTGACGTTATCCAGGTTGACGTTGTTGTCCGTCTCCATGAAGTTCATCACGTAAATGACCATGGCAGTCGCTACGATACAGCCGGTGATGACACAGATCAGGAAAACCGTCGCGATCAGACGAAAGAACTGACCAATACCAAACCGGATAAACCGAAGGACTTTGGACGGTCTTCTCTTCTTTTTGGCGCTCAAGCTTTCAGCCTCCTTTTCGAGGGGACGACTCCCCACAGGACAATATAACATTCGGAAAATCAGATTGAAATCATACGGGAAGAGTCCCATAGCTATTCCATTATATTATAACACACCATTTGATAAATGTTAACCCCTAAAATATTTCATTTGTGTGAAGGGTTCGTGAAATACCGTCTTTCTTCTGATAGAAAACGGCCGGCGCATTTCTTTGACTTCAAGGTATACCGTTGCAATTTGTCCGCCGTCATGATACAATAAAGACAGAAATCTTGAAAGGAAGATCACGATGACCATAAAAGAAAGATTGGCAGCAGTCCGCGCTGTCATGGCTGAAAAAAAAATCCGCGCACTGATTGTTCCCACCGCCGATTTCCATCAGTCGGAATATGTCGGTGATTATTTCAAATCCCGCGCATGGCTGTCCGGTTTCTCCGGCTCTGCCGGCACTCTCATCGTCACTACCGATTGGGCAGGTCTGTGGACCGACGGCCGCTATTTTATCCAGGCTGAAAAACAGCTTATGGGCAGCGGCATCGAACTCTGCCGTATGGGTGAGGAAGGTGTTCCCACCGAAAACGAATATCTGCTGGCTAATCTGAAAGAGGGCGACACCCTCGCCTTTGACGGAAGAGTACTCCCCGGTGCGACCGGCAGCTTCCTCGCCGAAAAGCTGGCTGCAAAGGGTGTCAAGGTAGTCTGCGGCGAAGACATCGTCGGTAGTGTCTGGGCTGATCGTCCCGCTATGAGCTGCACTCCCGCTTTCCTGCTTGATGTAAAATATGCAGGCCGCTCTGCCGCCGAAAAGCTGACCGCTGTCCGCGAAGTCATGAAGGAAAAAAGCGCCGAACTGCATCTGCTGACCACCCTTGACGATATCGCATGGCTGCTCAATATCCGCGCAAACGATGTTGCCTGCACCCCCGTACTGCTGTCCTATGCGTTGATCTCTGACGAGAAAGCATATCTCTACGTCAATCCCGACGCATTAAGCGAAGAAGTACGTGCCGGTCTCGCCGAAGCAGGCGTTGAACTGCGTCCTTATGACGCCGTTTACACCGATGAGACCCTCTTCTCCGGCAAAACACTCCTGAGGGATACCAACAAGGTCAATTATGCCATCTGCGCAAAGCTGAACGCTGCCGATATCATTGACGAAACCAATCCCGAGCAGCTGATGAAGGCCGTCAAGAACTCTACCGAGGTCGAAAACCTCCGCATCTCCCACATCCGCGACGGTGTTGCCGTGACCAAATTCATGTACTGGCTCAAGAGCAATGTGGGCCGTACCAGAATGCGCATCACCGAGAGCATGGCAGCCGATTATCTGGAAGGTCTGCGCCGTGAGCAGCCCGGTTTCATCGAGCCTTCCTTCGGTTCGATCAGTGCGTATAAAGAAAACGCAGCCATGATGCACTACTCCGCAGTTCCCGGAAAAGATGCCGATCTGATGCCCGAAGGTCTCTATCTGATCGACTCCGGCGGACAGTATTACGAAGGCACCACCGATATCACCCGCACCTTTGCCCTTGGTCCCGTGGATGACGAACAGAAAAAGCATTTCACTGCTGTCTGCCGCAGCGTACTGGCTCTGCAGAACGCCGTCTTCCTCTACGGCTGCCGCGGTATTAATCTGGATATCCTTGCCCGCGGTCCTATCTGGGAAATGG
>JAFQND010000322.1 GCA_017396055.1 Oscillospiraceae bacterium | reverse complement strand
TCGTCTTTTCAGGAGATGTGGCAAGTCCCGCCGAACTGGACAGCCTGATCGAAGGGGGCTGTGATCTGCTGATCATGGAGACCGGTCATCACAAAGTGGCGGACGTATGCAGCTATGCGCTGTCCCGCGGGATCAAAAAGCTGCGGTTCAATCATCACGGCCGTGAGATCCTGGGCGACCGGGCCGCCTGTGAAGCGTATGTATCCGACTTTGCCGGTCAGCACGGCATGGATATCCTGATCGCCTTTGACGGCATGGTCGATATCCTTTGATTTTTCCGTTTTCGTTTATCAGACAGGCCCGGCTGTAAAAATGTCGGGTCTGTTTTTATCTGTGCCGGCAGTATACAAAAATTTTTCTGCCGCAAAAACAAAGAAGGCAATCGCTTTCGCAATTGCCTTTTCTCTGGCGCGCCACACAGGACTCGAACCTGTGACCTTTTGATTCGTAGTCAAACACTCTATCCAGCTGAGCTAGTGGCGCATTTTTCAGTTGTTTTTGTTGTCGTTCCCGACAACGTTAATTATCATACCACAAGTAAAATAATTTGTCAACACTTTTTTGAAATTTTCCCGAGATTTTTTAATCGAAGCGGTACCCCACGGTACCGCTTCGATTTTCGGGGGATCATTTCTGTTCCTTGAACTTTTTCCAGACGGGGGCGATCATCAGGCATACCGCCACGCTGAGCAGGCAGACGACCAGCCAGAGGATCTGTGCGGCTCCCCAGCCGGCTTTTTCTGCCAGAAGGCCGATTCCGTAACCGGAAAGGGCACTGCCCACATAGGTCGCGGCATTGAGGATGCCGCCGATGGAAGAAGTACGTCCCCACCGGGCGAAAACGGTGGGCATCAGGCTGATCAGAGCAGTATTGCAGCCGCTCATGGAGGAAGTGACCAGAGAGAACAGCACGATGGTCAGAATCAGATTGACCTTTCCGAACAGCATCAGCGCCAGAACGGCAATACCGCTGACCGCATACATCAGTGCAGCCAGCTGCTGTTCGTTGGAGATCTTTTTACGCAGGACAGGGATCACATAGACGCCGCAGAGGTTGACCAGCGGCAGAAAAGCAGTCAGGAAGATGGAGATGGAGGTGGAGGAACCGAAGGTGGTCACCGCATATTCCGGTACCCAGGTGTTGATGCCGTCTCTGAGAAGTCCCATACAGACAAGGGGGAGCAGCGTAGCCATGGCGCCCGAGGTCACAAGGATCTTCCATACGCCCATGGACTTCTGAGGAACGGCGGATTCTTTGCTGTCCGAAGCGGGTTTCTCGGGAAGCACACCGTGAAGTTCGCTGTATTTTTCCACCTTGCGCACGGCGAACTGCCACCACACCGCAGCAGCGGCCAGAAGAACACCGGCGATAAAGAAGATGATCCGCCAGCTGCCCGCTGCGACCAGACCTGCCGTCAGCACATAGGTGATACAGCTGCCGCAGGCACAGGAGGACTGGATATTGACAGCTGCTTTTGCCAGAACATTGTCTGGCATATAGATAGAAAACAGATTCAGAATAGGAAGCCAGATCAGGGACTGGGCCGCGCCGTTGAAGCCCCAGGCGACCAGCAGCACGCCGTAGCTCTCAGAGCAGCCGGCGATAATATTGCAGACGGCGGAAATTCCGACGCCGCAGAAGGCCATGGTCCGGGGAGAGAGATAGTCGCCGGCAATGCCGCCCACGATCTGTCCGACGCCGTAAGTGACAAAAAGGAAGGTGGCAACCAGACCGAGCTGTGAGGTCGAATAGCCCATATCGGCGCCGATCTCAACCATTGCAGCCGCATAGTTGTATCTTCCCATATACGAAAGGAAATAGGTGACCCAGCAGGTGATAAACAGCAGGGTGGTTATTTTTGTGTTGTGGATCTTTCCGGGTTGTGCCGGAAGTGCTTTCAAAGCCATGATGTCACATCGTCCTCTCATCGTTTCTGCCATAAAACAGCATACCCGGAAACAGCGTATCCGGGATTGTTCATATTATACTGCTCAATTCGACAAAAGTAAAGAGCATATCCCCGGGAAAAATGCCCGCGAACCAATTTATCCGAAACTGCAGAAGCTTTTTCACGATTGAAAACGGGCAAATCGCCTTAAAAGACTGCAACATTTCTAAAAGAACTGGTTACGGCTGTAAAAACTGCGTAAAAGTCTGTATAAATTGAAAAACGGATAGTGCAAATAATTTTGAAACATGCTATAATAATGGTGTCTGTGATACTGACAGACCAAATTCTGCATTTATAAACACAAAGGAGACTGAACATGAGCGTTCTGAATCTGATCACCCTCGGCGGTGGTCTCGCTCTTTTCCTCTACGGCATGAATATGCTGGGCGACGGTCTGGAGAAAATGTCCAGCGGCAAAATGGAAAAGATTCTCGAAAAGCTCACAAGCAATATTTTTCTGAGTGTACTGTTGGGTGCTCTGATCACCGCTGCCATTCAGAGTTCCTCTGCGACCACCGTCATCGTCGTCGGCATGGTCAACGCCGGCATACTGAAACTGCGCAACGCTGTCGGCGTCATTATGGGTGCCAACATCGGTACCACCGTCACAGCACAGATTCTCCGTCTGGGTGATCTGGAATCTTCCAGCGACAGTCTGATCCTGACTCTGCTCAAGCCCAGCACGCTGGCGCCTCTGGTCGCCGTGATCGGTATCCTGATCTACATGATGGCCAAACGGCCCCGCAAAAAGACCATCGGCACCATCCTGATCGGCTTTGGTATTCTGTTCCAGGGCATGTTCGCCATGGAAGATGCGGTCGCTCCTCTGAAGGACAGCCCCTTCTTCTATGAACTGTTCGCTACTCTGCAGAATCCCTTCCTGGGCGTACTGGTCGGCGCTGTTGTTACCGCTGTCATCCAGAGCTCCTCTGCATCGGTCGGTATCCTGCAGGCACTGTCCTCTACCGGTGCTATCACCTTCTCTGCCGCTTTCCCCATTATCATGGGTCAGAACATCGGTACCTGCGTCACCTCGCTGATCGCAGCCATGGGTGCCAACCGCAACGCCAAACGCGCCGCCATGGTCCATCTGTACTTCAATATCATCGGTACCGTCCTGTTCCTGGCAGCTGTTTATGGCTTCAATGCCGTTACCGGCGGCTTTGCCTTCTGGAATGACGCCATCGACAAGGGCGGCATCGCAAACGTCCACACCATCTTCAATGTGGTCGTCACCATCG
>JAFQND010000321.1 GCA_017396055.1 Oscillospiraceae bacterium | reverse complement strand
CTCTGATCATCGGCACAGAAAAGTTCCACTTTGACGAACGCGAAGTGGTTGCCGAAGCACTTGCGGAACTTGAATGATTTTACTGCCGAAGCTCTGATCATCGGCACGGAAAAGTTCCACTTTGATGAACGCGAAGTGGTTGCCGAAGCACTTGCGGAACTAGAATGATTTTACTGCCGAAGCTCTGATCATCGGCACAGAAAAGTTCCACTTTGACGAACGCGAAGTGGTTGCCGAAGCATTGGCTGAATTGAACTGATCATACTGAACTGATTATACTGTACCCGGTACTGCCCGGTGAAAGGAGGGAACCCAGTGGAGAAAATACAGCTTGCAAAGATCGCATCGGTGATGGGAGCCGATGCTTCCGGCAGCGATATCCTCATCGATAAAGCCATCATCTCTCCCGATAAAGCATACCCCGGCTGTCTGTACTTTGAACTGCAGCCCGGTACCGCCGCAAATGCGCTCGCACTGGGAGCTTCCGCCGCCGTCAGTACACAGCCCGGTCCCGGAAGGATCGTGGTGCCCGATGTGATGAAGGCACTGGATCAGCTGGCCGGCTGGCACCGAAGTCTTTTCCACACCTGGATCATCGGCATCACCGGCAGCGTGGGCAAGACCACGATCAAAGAAATGACCCACAGCATTCTTGCTTCCGATGGCCCTGCCGTCAAGACCTACCGCGATATCGATAAGGAGGCCGGTCTTCCGCTGGCACTTCTGGACCTTTCGTGGGAAGACAAGAGCGCCGTTCTGGAGGTCGGTTTCGGACGCCCCGGCAATATCGCCGAAATGTCCCGGATCATGCGCCCCAGCGCCGCGCTGATCACCGCCATCGGCACCAATCATCTGGAACAGTGCGGTTCGAGAGAAGCACTGCTGGAAGAAAAGCTTGCCATCACCGGCGGCATGAACCCCTCCGCGCCGCTGATCATCAACGGTGACGACGATATGCTCCAACGGGCCTATGAGATCCTGCCCCAGGAGATCATCTCCTACGGCATGGAAAATCCCGATGTGGATTTCAAAGGACGTGTCCTTTCCGAGAGCCTTCAGGGCAGCGAGCTGGAAGTGAGCTATTACGGCAGAAAACAGCAGATCCGCGTTCCCAAATGGGGAAGAGCGGGTGTCTATAACGCCCTCGCCTCCTTTACGGCAGGAATCATCGCCGGCATCGAACCGGAGACAGCCGCCGCACGCATCGCTTCCTTCACCCCCGCACCCCATCGTCAGAGCATTCTTCAGTTCGGCGGGATCACGGTTCTGGATGACAGTTGTTCTGCCAATCCCGAGTCGGTCAGAGAGGCGCTCAGACTGCTGAGCATGCTTCCCGCCAGACGGCGCATCGCCGTTCTGGGTGAAATGCCCGACCTGGGTGCCAGCTCGGAAAATGCCCACCGCGCCATCGGCCGCAGAGCTGCCCAGTGCGGTGCAGACCTGCTTTTGTGTATCGGAGAACACGCCTCCTTTACCGTCGAGGAAGCCTCCCGCATGGGCGGAGTCCGCACACTGGTATTCAGCGATATCGCTTCCCTCGCGACCTATCTCGCCAATGATAAACGCGCCGGAGACGCTGTGCTGCTCAAAGGCAGCAAACAGCAGAAACTGGGTGATCTTGTATCCATGGTATGGAACAGATAAGGAGAGGGATATGACAGCTTTGTGGGCTTTTCTCGCGGTCATTGCGGCCTTTGCCGTGATGGCGCTTGTGACGAAAAAATACCTGCCCGAATGGAAGGAAAAAGGCTTTTGCCGCGCGCCGCTCATCCAGAGAGGTGAAGCTTTCACACCCGGTGAACGGGCTGTCTTCAGCGGTGGGTTTCTGATGTCGGGCATCACGGCCGGTGTGCTCGCTGGTTTTCTCGCTTCGCTTTTTGAGAAGGAGCAGCTTTTTACCGCCGTTACGGGTATCAGACTTTTCGGCGGACTGTTCTTTGTTCTTCTGACAGCTGTTTTCGGCCTTCTGGAGGACCGGCGTGAAGTGCTGGGCCTTTCGGAGCTTTTAATAGCCGTCCGGATTTCTGTGCTGACAGGGATCGCCCTCTGTTTTCTTGCGGCGCTTTTCCTCTGCGGCGACCGCTCCACCATTCTTGTGATCCCCGCGTGGGGACAGGGCGATGCCGGGATCTTTTATCTTCTGTTTTGTCTGGTCCTGCTGGCAGGAATGCCCCTCGCATCCGCCGTACAGTCGGAAGCGGGCGATATCGCCTCGGTTTGTGCCATGTTCACCGGCCTTTCGCTGGCGGCAGCAGGCGGTGTGCTGAAAAGTCTTCCCGCGGCGGTACTAGGTGCGGCTCTGGCGGGCTGCGGACTCGCATCGCTGCTCTACAGTTTTCCTCCCGCAAAACTCGTCTGCGGAAAAGGCGGCGGCCTTTTCTTCGGCGCAGCTGCTGCGGCAGCGGCAATGGGCTGCGGTGTTCCGATGCTTCTGAGTCCGGCGGCGCTGCCTCTGGTGATTGAAGGAATCTTCGCCCTTGTAAAACTTGTCTGGTTTGCCGTTTCCGGCAAAAGGATCACCGCCGGCAGTTTTGCAGGCTTCCTCTGTCAGAAGGGGATGTCGTACCGGAGCGTTTCGCTTGTGATGGCCGGTATTTCCTTTATCGGCTTTGTTCTGACCCATGCGGCAGTATCTGCCGTCTGAAAATCCGTCCGGCCCTGGCTGGACGGGTATTGCGCAAAGAGCTTTCGGAGCTTTTTGCGGAGTACCTCTCATCTTTTTCTGAAAGGAGTGATCCGATGGATCACCGTTACGGCGGACGCCGTCCTTCTTCCGGGCGCCGCTCAGATCCCTCCGGCAGTTATGGTGCCCGCGGCAGAAAACGCCCCTCCGGCGCTCCCAGAAGGGAACAGCCCGGCCAGTACGGCTCTTCCGGCCGCAAAAGCAATGTCAGAGTTATCCGCGAAAAACCGGGTCAGGCTGCTCTTCCGGCCCCCGGACGCATCGATATCTCCTTCTTCTTCCTGATCATCACCCTCTTGTCCATCGGCATCGTCATGGTCTTTTCGGCCAGCTATGCCACCTCTCTTTACGAAGAGGGCAGCAGCCTTTATATCGTTCTGAAACAGGCGGTTTTTGTCGGTCTCGGCTTTATTGGCATGTTCGCTGCGGCAAAACTGGTTCCCTATACCTGGTACCGCAAGCTCGCAAAGCCCATCTATATTTTTACCTGCGGTCTGATGGCACTGGCGCTTGCCTTCCCCCATGACTCCGGTGCGAGACGCTGGATCAGACTGGGCAGCCTGACCTTCCAGCCCTCCGAGCTGATGAAATTCTCCCTGGCGGTACTGTTTGCCGCCCTGATCGCCGTCAACTACAAGCGGATGCACACCTTCAAATACGGTGTAGGGCAGTTTGTACTGTGGCTGCTGCCTACCGTTATTCTGGCCGGCCTGCAGCGTCACCTTTCCGGTCTGATCCTTCTTCTGATCATCGGCGCCGGCATGATGTTTATCGGCGGCACCAAATTCAAGTGGTTTCTGATGATCCTTCCGGCAGCCGTTCTGGGCGGTGTGGGCATCATCGTCTGGAAAGGTTTCGGCTATATCGCCGACCGTTTCGAAGCCTGGCGGCATCCTTTCGAGAATATCCAGACCGGTTCATGGCAGATCTGTCAGTCCCTTTATGCCATAGGCTCCGGCGGTCTGACCGGCGTGGGTCTGGGCAACTCCACCCAGAAATTCCTCTGGGTATCCGAGCCGCAGAACGACTTTATCTTCTCCATTGTCTGTGAGGAGCTGGGCCTTCTGGGCGCAGTAGCTATCATTCTTCTGTTCGTCCTCTTTGTCTGCAGCGGCTTTTCCATCGCCATGCGGGCTCCCGACCGGTTCAGCAGCCTGCTGGTCACCGGTATTATCCTGCAGTTTGGGGTGCAGGCCCTTCTGAATATCGCAGTTGTATCCAACGCCATGCCCACCACCGGTATTTCGCTGCCCTTCTTCAGCGCCGGCGGTACGGCAACGGTCATCCAGCTTTGTGAGATGGGCGTTGTTCTGGGCATATCCCGCTACTGCAGACCGACCCTCTCCAAATTGCCCGATCCCGAAAAAACCGAAGGAGCGCCTTCAGCTGCTCCCGCGAATACCAGATAAAGGAGCTTTCCTATGAGAGTATTACTGGCAGGCGGCGGTACCGGCGGACATATCAATCCCGCTATCGCCATCGCAAACGAATGGAAAAAACGCTATCCCGATGCGGAATTTCTCTTTGCCGCCACCCCCGGCAACATGGAGGATACCCTTGTCCCCAAGGCAGGCTATGACGTGGCTCATATCAAGCTGGCCGGTTTTTACCGCAGCCTTCTGCCCTGGGATATTGCCCATAACATCAAAGCGGCATGGTGGCTTTTGCTGTCCAATTCCAGAGCGGCAAAGATCGTCCGCGATTTCAAGCCCGATTTCGTCGTGGGCCCCGGCGGCTATCTCTCCGGTCCCATTCTGAAAAAAGCCCAGAAGATGGGCATCCCCACCTTTATCCATGAACAGAACGCCTTCCCCGGCGTCACCTCCAAGCTGCTGACCCCCGAAGCCGAGATCGTCTTCTCTGCATTCCCCGAGGCAAAGGAACGTCTTCCCGAATGCAAGCGCTTTGAAGTGGTCGGCAACCCTGTCCGCCAGGCATTTATCGGCGTCAGCAAAAAAGAAGCCCGCCGTATCCTGGGCATCGATGACAAGTTCACCATCTTCTCGGTCGGCGGCAGCCTCGGCGCCACCAAGATCAATGAGATGGCGGCCGACCTGATGGCCTGGCACTGTGAAAAAGGCGAGATCAACCATATTCACGGCTTTGGCAAAAACGGCCGTGAGCGCTTCCCGAAGATGCTGCAGGACAGAGGACTCGACCTCTCGAAATATCCCCGCATCAGCGCACAGGAATACATTGACAACATCCATCTCTATATGGCAGCAGCCGACCTTGTCATCTCCCGCGCGGGAGCTCTGACCATCAGCGAGCTGCAGATCACCGGTTCTCCCTCCATTCTGGTGCCTTATCCCTATGCTGCCGAGAACCATCAGTATCACAACGCCATGGTGCTGCAGAATGCCGGCGCCGCACTGGTCGTCACCGAAAAAGAATACAAAAAGGACTGGCTTATCGGCGAAGTCGAGCGCTTTGCCGCCGATCCCGCGCGGGTGGCTTCTTTCTCTGAGAACGCCTCCGGCATGGCCGTGCTCGACACTGCCGAGCGGATCTGCGACATGATCGATGAATGCCTGAAAGAGAAAAGACAGTAAGCCTTCGCGGCTGATTCCGCACTCATCTTATCGCTTTCGCATAGGATAGAGAAGCGCGGAAGAGAGGTGTTGACAGTGCAGAGACTCAAGATCGAGGGCGGAACAAAGCTTTACGGCTCAATCCCCGTCCACGGCGCAAAGAACAGCGTGCTGCCCATCCTTGCGGCAGCGGTGCTCTGCGAAGAAGAAGTGACCATCAGAAACTGCCCCGGGCTCTCCGATGTGGGGGCCGCCTGCCGCATCCTGAAAGAGCTGGGATGCCGGGTGAAACGGGACGGTGACTGTATAACAGTTGACCCGAAAGCGGTCACGGGTACCCATGTGCCCGACCGGCTGATGAGAGAGATGCGCTCGTCTGTCTTCTTTCTGGGTTCTGTGGCCGGCCGTATGGGAGAAGCCTCCCTCAGCCTGCCCGGCGGGTGCGAACTGGGTGCCCGCCCCATCGATCTGCATCTGATGGGCCTGGAGGCCCTCGGCATGACCGTCACACAGGATGGCGGAGATATCCGTGCCTTTTCCGATAAACGGCTGACCGGTGCCCATATCCGGCTCAGATTCCCCAGCGTGGGTGCAACGGAAAATATCCTTCTTGCTGCCGTCAGGGCAGAAGGGGAGACCATCCTCGAAAACGCGGCAATGGAGCCTGAGATCGCCGATCTCTGCGGTTTTCTCAATGCATGCGGCGCGAAGGTGCGCGGCGGCGGAAGCTCCGTCATCGTCATCGAGGGCGTGGAACATCTGCACGGCTGTGAATACCGGGTCATGCCCGACCGTATCGAAGCCGCCACATGGCTCTGCTGCGGTGCCTGTGCAGGCGGCGGGATCTTTGTCTCCGGCGCGAGAGAAGAACATCTTCCCGGTCTTCTGTCCATTCTGGAAAAGATGGGCTGCAGGCTTGAGATCCGTCCCGACGGCATCGGACTTTTCGCTCCCGAACGGCTGAAGGCCTGCGGTGACATCGTCACAAGTCCCTATCCCGGTTTCCCCACCGATATGCAGGCGGTGCTCATGGCCTGTACCTGTGCGGCGGAAGGAGAAAGCTCCTTTGAGGAGACCATCTTTGAAAACCGCTTCCGTCATGTGCCGGAGTTCAGAAAAATGGGTGCCGATATCCATGTAAAGGGTATGAAAGCCTTTGTCACGGGCGTATCCCGTTTCCGCGGCGCAGAAGTGGCCGCCACCGATCTCAGGGCAGGCGCCGCCATGGTCGCCCTTGCGCTCCGTGCAGAGGGTGAGACCACGGTGAGAAGCATCGGTCACATCGACCGCGGATATGAATCCATCGAGCGGGATCTGTCCCTTGTGGGTGCAAAGATCCGCCGTGAAAAGCAATGACATTATGAGAGGAGGGAGCCGATGGCTCGACAAAATGACGGCAGACACTCCGGCATGGGAGCGGGCCGTCCCCCCATCCGTTCTTCCAAAGGCGGCAGAGCCGCCGAGCCCCGCCGTCCGTCCGCTTACGGCGGAAGTCCCCATCCCCCCCATGACCGTGTGCGTGATATCTCTCACGTACAGACCCAGCGCCGGCGGCGCAGAAGGCAGAACTATACCGTTCATTACATCATTCTCGCCCTGATGCTGACGGCATTGGGCATCATCCTTTCGCTGACCGTCTTTTTCCGGGTGGAGAAGATTGAGGTCGGCGGCACACAGTTTTATTCCGCACAGCAGGTGCTGGATGCGCTGGATGCCCGTGAGGGCGACAATCTGCTGAGACTCAAGCTGGAACGGCTGGAGGAGAATGTCAGACAGCGTCTGGTGCGTTCCGAACAGGTCGATGTGCGAAGAAAATTCCCCAACACCCTCGTGGTGGAGGTGACTGATGCCGTTGTCACAGAACAGGTGCTCAGCGGCGGATTCAGCTATCAGATCAGCAGCGGTGGACGCATCGTCGCCATCGAACCGGATGCGGTGGTCAATGTCCGCATCGTCATCGGTCCCGACCTTCGGGTACTGAACGAAGGCGAGAACATCTCGCGGCTGAAAGAGCTTGACGCCGAACGGAAAGAGGAAAACACCAAAGACGCGGAAGCCTATACCAACACCCGCAAGCTGGAACTTCTGCAGACGCTGAAAAACGAACTGGAACGGATCGGCATACCGGATATCTCGATGATTGATGTCAGAGACTCGGTCAGCCTGAAGCTGCTTTATCAGAACCGCTTTGAGATCCGTCTGGGTACGCCGGGCGACCTGCAGGACAAGCTCGCCATGTTCTCGTCTGTACTGGAAAGAGGAAGCCTCGGCCTGGAGGAAAAGGGCATCCTCGACATCAGCGACCCCGACCGCTGTATCGCCAGCCGCGATCTTCCTTCTCTGCCGGACGGCACCGAAGAAGCGGGCTGGGTCTGGCAGGGTCCCCATCTGGAGAACTTTGACGAGTTCTTCGGCTATGGAAGCGACGTTCCCCCTGTGGAGAGCGGCGTGCTGGTGGGCGGTGAGGAGCAGGAAACTTCCTCTGAACCGGTGTCTGAACCCGAACAGGAGACCTCTTCCGGCGAGACTTCCGAGCCGGTGTCCGAAGTGACTTCCGACGGCGGAGACAGCTCTTCCAAGCCCTCTTATGTGATGCCCCAGCGGCCCAGCATAGGCGGCGGCTCCGGCGAGAGCCATGAGCCTTCCTCCGAGCCGGAATCTTCCGAAGAACCCTCTTCCGAACCGGCCATAGCTTCTGTGCCGCAGCGGGAGGAACCCTCGTCCGAACCTTCCGCGGCATCTTCCGGACCGGAAGAAACGGGCAGTTCTTCGTCTTCTTCACCCGGCTATGCAATGCCCCAGATGCCCAGTGTCGGCAGATAATGACCGATTTCCGGCGTATCTGTTCAAAGTTTCGCTTTCTGACGAAAAATTAGGAAAGAAACTTTGAAAAACTGCAAATTTTTACTTGTAATTTGCTTTTGAATCTGTTAGGATATTATATAGGACGATTATCGAAATTTTGTCTGAATATTTATGCAGGGAGAGCGGCCAAGCCCTTTCCCTTGGCGATATGGGAGGATCTGACTGTGAAATTCACGATCGAAAACGAGAGCGAAAGAACAACCAACATCAAAGTGGTAGGCGTAGGCGGCGCAGGCGGCAATGCTGTCAACCGTATGGTCACTGACGGTGTTCAGGGCGTTGAGTTCATCGCTATCAATACCGACAAACAGGTGCTGGACGTTTCCAAGGCCGACATCGTCATCCAGATCGGCGAGAAGGTTTCCAAGGGCCACGGCGCCGGCGGCAATCCCGAGCGCGGCATGAAAGCTGCCGAAGAAAACCGCGATGAGATCATGGCTGCTCTCAACGGCGCAGACCTTCTTTTCATTACCGCAGGTATGGGCGGCGGCACCGGTACCGGCGCTGCTCCTGTCGTTGCAGAGATCGCCCGCGATATGGGTATTCTCACCATCGCAGTTGTCACCAAACCCTTCAGCTATGAAGGCCGCAAGCGCATGAACTATGCCGAGCAGGGCCTGGCTATGCTGCGCGAGAGCGTTGACAGCCTGGTCATCATCCCCAACGACCGTATCCGTGAGATCATCGATCCCAAGACCAGCATGGCCAAGGCTTTCGAGGAAGTCGACAGCGTGCTCAAACAGGGTATCACCAGCATCTCTGACCTGATCTCCACCAACGGCTTCATCAACCTGGACTTCGAAGACCTCTGCACCGTTATCCGCAGCGCGGGTCTGGCCCACATGGGCGTCGGCTACGCCGCCGGCAAGGACAAGGCTGACACCGCCGCCGACATGGCCGTCTCCAGCCCCCTGCT
>JAFQND010000320.1 GCA_017396055.1 Oscillospiraceae bacterium | reverse complement strand
GACGGCATCGGCATCTGTCGGGTGAAATATGATGAGGCGTCGCCGCTGGTGGAAAAAACATCTTACAATGACGGTGTCCTCGCCTATGATAAAGAGCTGATGAGTTGGGTGGCCATCGAGATAACCGACGGCTCCATATCCGAACAGGAACTGCTCCGGCTGGCGGAAAGCATCCGTTTCACCCCTGTTGAAGCTCAGCAGGAGGTCCTGCCCGCTCCCGATGAAAAGACCCCGTCCGGTTATCGGCAGGCGGTCATGGGCTTTGACTATGATCAACAGACCGGCTCGGGAAAGATCTTCAACGTCGCACTGGTACTGCCGGAAGGCTGGGTACTTTCCACACCGGGAGATGCCGTTTACGGTTCGCTCATCCGGCCGGTCTGTTCGATCCATGACGGTGAGGGCAATTTTATTGCCGCCGTCCACCGAAACAGTTACACGCCCGTTCCCGAAGCGGCGGGACAGTGGAACGAATTCCGCGCGGTCTATTCGGATATCATGCTGGGCAGCGGTTACAGCTGGGGCATGGATTACACGCCGGTGACCAGAACCGCCTATGGTGAGACAGCGGTGGACAAAGTCTGGTACGGCAGCTGGTTTATCGGCGAAGACGAACCCATGACCAGACCGGGGATCCTTTCCTATGACAGCAGATATGAGGAATATATCACCATCGAATTTGTCGGAGACACTGACGACGAAGTGATCCGTACCATCGCACAGAGTATTCGCTTTATCGAGCGATAAAACAAAAACGGGCCCTCCCTTTCGGGAGAGTCCGTTTTTTCTCACTGTACAATGACCGAAATACCGTCCGGGATCGCCAGAACACCGGCATTTTCGATACCTTTTTCCTTTAGAATACCGTCCGCCAGCGCCAATGCCTCTTCGAGGGAATGTGCAGGGATCATCTTCATATCCCGTACCAGCTCATCGGGCGCGTCAGAGAGATAGATGACTGTCGCCTTCATCAATACCCGGACAAGGATCTGGGATTCCCACTGGTCAACAATGGTCTGGTCGGCAGGTGTGGCAAGGAAGCTTTCCATGATCTTGTCAAGGTCGCCGCCGTCCCGCAGAGCGCGGTAGAAGGATTCGCCGCCGTGACCGTCGTTGGCTTTGGCCAGCATGATAATAACGCCGCCGGGATTGACAGAAGCTTCTGCGGCAGTCATGCCCTTGACCGACTGGTAGATATTCTGGTCCAGCGGATAGCCGCCATTGGAAGTGATCACGATATCAGAAGGGATGCTCTGTACCTTACAGCGGTCCAGCAGGAACTCTCTGCCCTGTCTGTGGGCCTGATCCACTTCGCCGGCCACAGCATGAACGACCTTTTTGTCTGCGTCGATGACGACATTGCAGATAAAGGAGAGTCCGGCTTTTCTCGCAGCAAAGAGCATATCCTCGTGGATCGGGTTTCCTTCCAGTACACCGGTACGGGCGCCGTCAGAAGCGATGAAACCAGCATTATGGTTATAGAGCACCGTCTTTCTGGCAGCAATTCCGGGCAGAACACTCTTGCGTCCGCCGGAGAAACCGGCAAAGAAATGAGGCTCGATAAAGCCCTCGGACACCAGCAGATCTGCTTCGGCTGCCAGACGGTTGATGACCAGGTCACCGCCGGAGGGAAGGGTACCCAGGTGGACGAGCATACTCTCATCATCACAGTCATGGATATAGATCTTTTCGTTTCTGACGATCTCTTCGCCGAATTTACCGGTCAGTTCCTCCACCGTGGTGCCGCGGTGACAGCCGGTGGCGATCAGGAAGGTGATGTCCGCATCCGGATTGCCCTTTCGGATCTCTTCGAGCATCAGGGGCGCGATAATTTTTGAAGGCACGGGTCTTGTATGGTCAGAAGCAATGATCACGATCTTCTGTTTTCCCTTTGCCAGCTCACAGAGTCTGGGAGAGCCGACAGGATTTTCCAGCGCATCCCGCACCAGTTCGGTCTCGGATTTTTCGGGGACATATTCGTGCATTCCCGAAACAAGAACACCCTTCAGCCGCTCTTTCGGGATATCAAGAAACAGATGCTCTTTTCCGTAGGGAAACCGGATCAATGGCATACAGTCACGTCCTTTCGCTATTCAAACAATATTATGCTTTCATTATATTGCCGGGCAGAAAAAAAGTCAACGGGTTCCTCTTTGAGAGATGGAATATATTATATTGATTCTAAAATTTTCTGAGAAATACTTGCAATTTTTTCCTCGGTGTGCTATACTGATGATGCGGAAAGCCGCACGCCGAAAGTGTTCTCTGACGGCAAGCCTGCTCCCGTACCTTCCACCGCACTGAATCGACGATGACCTTTTCAGAGTCAGAAGGCGGCTGTGAAACCACGCCAGACCCCCGGAAGTTTTTCCGGCGGTATTGCTTGCGATGCTTTTCTGCGCCCTTTCGCCGACCGAGCGGAAGGGCGTTTTCTATTTGTATCAACTGATCTTAAAGATATACCGAGGAGGAATTACCCGTGATCAAAATCGCGATTTACGGAAAAGGCGGCATCGGCAAATCCACTACCATCTCCAATCTGGCCTGTGCATTTGCAAAGAAAGGCCTAAAGGTCATGCAGATCGGCTGTGACCCCAAAGCGGACTCCACCCTGACGCTCCACGGCGGTACACCGAAAGAAACCGTTCTGGAGCTGATCCGCAAAAAGGGAAAGAACATTTCTCTCGACGAGCTGGTCACCGAGGGCGCTTACGGCGTTCTCTGTGTGGAAGCGGGCGGACCTTCGCCCGGTACCGGCTGTGCCGGCAGAGGCATCATTGCCGCCATGGATCTTCTGGAAGATAAAAAGGCCTTTGAGGTTTATAAGCCCGATGTGGTTCTTTACGATGTACTGGGCGACGTGGTCTGCGGCGGTTTTGCCACCCCGATCCGCCAGGGATATGCCGAGAAGGTATTCATTGTCACCTCCGGCGAGAATATGTCTATCTATGCTGCAGCAAACATCGCCATGGCTGTGGATAATTTTGCCGAAAGAGGCTATGCGACCCTGGGCGGTCTGATCCTTAACCGCAGAAACGTTCCCCGCGAGGAAGAAAAGGTACAGGAGCTGGCCGGCGACATCCACACTTCCGTTATCGGCACCCTTCCCTTCAGTGAAACTGTTCAGCAGGCCGAAGAGCTGAAAAAGACCGTTATCGAAGCCTTCCCCGACAGTGAGATGGCAGGCGAATATGAAAAGCTGGCGGATGCTGTGCTTGAAGCCTGCAGAAAGGAGAACACATGATCGCTCTGCACCAGCCCGACCCCGTCGGCGCCGTCACCACCATGGCCGAAGCAGGATTCCCCTCTCCTTTCGGCAGTTCACTGGAATATGCAGCTCCGGCCCGCGGCCCCTGGAATATTGTCCATGTGGGTATGCTGATGCCCGAATCCCTTCAGATCTTTGTCTGCGCCCAGGGATGTCTCAGAGGCGTTGTACTGACCGCTGCCGAAATGGGCGCCACCGATCGTTTCTCCACCATTGCTGTACAGGAGCACAATCTTTTGGAAGGCGATATGGAAGAGCTGATGCTGGACGGCGTACGGGATATCATCGCAAAACTTCCCTATACCCCCAGAGCCATCCTGCTGTTTTCCAGCTGTGTCCATCATTTCACCGGATGTGATCTGGAGTATGTGTTCAGAAAACTCCGTAAGGAGTTCCCTCATATTGATTTTACCGACTGTTATATGACGCCCATTCTGCGAAAGACCGTTGCCCCCGATGCAAAGATGCGTCAGCAGCTGTACAGCACCCTGCATGAAGCGGACAAAGACGGCGGCGTGAGTCTGATCGGTTCTCTCTTCCCCCAGGATGAATCCAGCGACCTTGTCCAAATCGTCAAAGCAAGCGGCAGGACCTTCCGCGCCATCACCGATTACCACGACTATGACGGTTTCCAGCAGATGGCAAAGAGTGAATATGCTGTCACCATCAATCCCGCGGCCGTTCTTTCGGGCGATACGCTGGAAAACCGGCTGGGACAAAAGCATCTTCATCTGCCGCTGAGCTACGGTTTCGGCGAGATCAGAGATCATCTCGAAAAGCTCTGTGATGTGCTCCATATCGACGTGCCCGACTTCTCCGCCTGGGAGAATGAGGCTTCTGAAGCGCTGAAACTTGCCGCCGAAGCGCTGAAAGGCTGGGAAGTGGCCATCGACTATACCGCTACCTCCCGTCCGCTGGGTCTGGCAAGGCTGCTTCTGGAACAGGGCATCAAAGTGACCGCGATCTATGCCGATGCCTTCACCATGCCCGAAATGGCAGATTATCTCTGGCTGAAAGAGCATGCACCCGATATGAAGGTCATGCCCACCGTACATCCGAAAATGGGTCTGCTTCCCAGAGAAGCTGCCGGAAAGATCGGCGGAAAGCTGCTTGCCATCGGTCAGAAAGCGGCATATTTTACCGGAACCAATTATTATGTCAATCTTCTGGAAGGCGGCGGTCATTACGGCTTTGACGGCATTATCCGTCTCTGTGAAGAAATGAGAGAGGCGCTGCTCGAGGAAAAAGATGTTCCTTCCATCGTTCAGGTCAAAGGTTGGGGGTGCTGTGGATGAAACAGGTAAACAGTGTACTGTCGACCTATACGGCCGACGTTTCCGGCGTCTGCTCGGCGCTCTATGAGATGGGCGGCATGACCATCATCCACGATGCCTCCGGATGTAATTCCACCTATACGACCCATGACGAACCCAGGTGGTATGATACCCCCTCGATGGTATATATTTCTGCTCTCGCCGAGATGGAAGCCATGAT
>JAFQND010000319.1 GCA_017396055.1 Oscillospiraceae bacterium | reverse complement strand
TCCATGGCGTCTTTTGCGGTATAGTAAACGGTTCTGCTGTTCACGGCAGACACACCGGGATAGAAGCATGCAAGATAGGCACTGGAAGGCTCTTTATAGCAGATCTCCACACGATAGCCGTCCGGTTCTTTGATCCTGCATTCCGCAAGCTTTTTAAGTCCTGCTTCCACGCCTTTTTCGATCAAAGCACATGCCTTGCCGGTACTCATGTTGAAGGTAGCACCGCCGACACCTTTCTTTACGCCTACCGTTTCGATGGCAGGGACCAATTCCTTCGCGTGCTCGCAGAGCTGCTCATCGCCGCTGACAAAGACGACGGGCACCTTATGATATGCGGCGATATAGGTGTTTACATCGAATTCCGCAGCATCTTTTCCGTTGATGCGGACATAGTTGTTCATGACATTGTCGGTATGCGACAGAGGATTACCGTTATAATTGGCACCGCTGTGATAGCCGATGAAGATCACAGCGTCAAAACTTCCGTCCAGTCCGGACATCATGGCCGCCGGTGCACCGGTCCATCCGCGGATCAGTGTGACGTCATCAGGCATTTCGTCTCCGATGATATTTCTGGCACTGTCATGAGCATCTCTCACAAAGATCTCTGTGGCACCGGCACGTCTCGCACCGCTGCAGGCAGCCAGGACTTCACGGGTCATCTGCTTTCTTGCTTCGGCATGAGCAGCATGATGAAGCGTGGTTTCTTCCCAGTTTGTTATATTGGTCACGCCTTCAATGTCCGCACTGATGAATACTTTCAAATAGATCTCCTCCTTGGGCGTTTACTGGTTCATGTTATCGGTTTTACTTTTTTAGCCGGATAACATTCCAGGAAAGAGGTCTCAGAACCGATTTCAGTACATCTCCGTCCATGACAGATTCACCGTCAGCTTTCGGAATGACGTTGCAGGGATCATCGGCGGTATTGACGTCTTTAATGCCGTGACCGTCCAGGGTCAGATGTTCTTCGACGGTGTAGCCTTCAAATCCTGCCAGAACAGTTTCCAACTCCATAGCTTCATCGGCAGAGCGATTGACAGCAAATACCGTAATGGTATCCTCACCGGCTACAGCGACCGATTCCAGATAGGGGACCTCAGCACGGCCCTTGACAGCATAACTGTCACAGCTCACCGAAGGTTTCAGGGCGGTACCTCTGCCGTACATGGAAGCGTGCATGAAGGGGTAGAAGATGGTCTGAGCCCATGCTCTGCCGCCGTTTTCGGTCATGATGGGAGCGATAACGTTGACCAGCTGTGCCATACAGGCCATCTTGACGCGGTCAGCATGTTTCAGCAGAGTGATCAGCAGACAGCCGACCAGCAGCGCATCCTCAAAGTTGTACACATCTTCCAGCTGAGGCGGAGCAATGGTCCAGGGCTCGATCTTCTTATCCTGCTCATTGCTGTGGTACCAGACATTCCATTCGTCGAAGGAAAGATTGACTGTCTTTTTGGAGTGTTTCTTTGCCTTGACAGAATCGCAGATCGAAATGACCGACTCGATGAAATCGCCAAAGTCCAGCGAGCGGGAGAGGAACAGTCCCAGATCGTCCTGGCGGTTGCCGTAGTAACTGTGCAGCGAGATGTAATCCACGTAATTGTAGGTGTGTTCCAGTACAGTGGCTTCCCATGTACCGAAGGTGGGCATATCCAGGCTGGAGCTGCCGCAGGCGACAAGTTCGATGGAAGGATCGACCCATTTCATGACTTTAGCGGTCTCAGCGGCGATACGGCCGTATTCGTCGGCTGTTTTGGCACCCATCTGCCAGGGGCCGTCCATTTCGTTTCCGAGACACCAGGTCTTGATGCCGAAGGGTTCTTCAAACCCGTTCTTGCGGCGCAGGTCGCTATAGTAAGTACCGCCGGGGAAGTTACAGTATTCTACCAGATGCCGGGCTTCATCAGGACCGCGGGTACCGAGGTTCACTGCCATCATGACTTCACTGCCGGCGCGTTTTGCCCATTCCTGGAATTCGTCGATGCCGACTTCATTGGTCTCGATAGCATTCCATGCAAGTTCGAGACGGCGGGGACGGTCTTCCTTGGGGCCGATACCGTCTTCCCAGTTATAGCCGGAGACGAAGTTTCCACCCGGATAGCGGACAATCGGAACCCCCAGTTTTTTGACCAGATCGATGACATCTTTGCGGAAGCCCTGATCATCTGCTTCGGGATGACCGGGTTCATAAATACCGCCGTAAACTGCTCTGCCCAGATGCTCGATAAACGAACCGAAAACTCTCTTGTCGACTTCGCCGACAACGGCATTTTTACTGAATCGAAGTGCTGCTTTCATATTATTACCTCTCAGTCGATAATAGTGACAACGCCCTGTTTGCGGGGCTTGGGATCGGGAAGAGGACCGGCAGGAGTGCCTACGGCAATGGAGCCGACGGCAAAGAAGTTTTCGGGAACGCCCCAGTTTTTCTGCAGTTCTTTACCGGCTTCAGTGGTAAAGATCCGGGTCACCGCATGGATCCAGCAACTGCCCAGTCCCATTGCGTGGGCGGCCAGCATCATGTTTTCCAGCGAAAGGCTGGCACCTTCTGCGGGAGCAATACAGTCTTTGTCGGCAAAGACAACGATAGCGGTTTCGGCGCCGTAATAGGGATCACCTTCAATACCGCCTGCAGCCAGCATTTCGTCGATACGGGCGCGGCTGGAAAGGGCGACGATCTTTCGTCCCTGCTGATTCATGGCACTAGGGGCAAAATCACCGGCCTGCACAAGGAAGAAAAGCTGTCCCCGGTCGACAGGCTTGGGCTGATATTCTCTGACGCTTCGGCGTTCGAGAATAGTGTTGATCAGTTCGTTCATGTTGTCCTCCTTACAGTTTTGCGCCCAGCGCTTTGAAAGAGCGGGCAAGTGTGCTCTGAAGCTCGAATACATCCAGTACGTCGGAAACGGCGGTTTCATTTTCCTGCAGCCAGCGGCAGAATCTTCTGAAGAGTCTGGCGGCTTCATCCAGGTCACCTTCGGCCATTTTCTGGAACGAGGGAGCCAGAAGGTCACAGAGCTGGCGATGATAATCAAGATATTCCCAGCTGCGGAGCTGATTGTCTGGCAGCGAGGCATCCAGATTTTTCAGGATGATATTCTGGAATTCAGCGGTGATCTCCGTAACGTTTTCCATGCTCGCGGCGGCTTCGGGACAGACGGCGGGAAGTTCGCTGCGGAAATAGGGAGGTACAAATGCGTCAGAGAGTTTCTGCAGATAATCACGTACGAGACTTCCGTCGGGACCGAATGCAGCAAAGAAATAGTTATCCGCAACGGTGTCGAAATCTGCATCGGCATTCCACAGGGCTTCAGCCATGGCGGCCATGCCGAATCCGGTGGGCATCCAGACACGCTGATTCTGACAGCTCATCATACCGGTCATATGCAGCTTGCTCATTGCCTTCATATCATCAAAGAGAACACGGTTCATATGCATCTGTGCCACATCACGGTGGTGATCCCACATATAGTGATAATCAAAATCGAAGCAGTCACCTGAGAAGAATTTCTGCCACTGTCTCAGTCTGCAGAGGTTCTCTTCGACCGAGCTGGGAAGCACACAATTGTTGCGGACATAGGGGGAGAGATCGGCGGCATCATAATCGCCGGCTTCGCCCAGAGAATGGGTATAGGTGCGGGTAATGGGCGCGAACATCAGAACAAAGCGGTCAGGGTTATTCAGCTTGGATTCAACGGGTTCCCAGTAAAGATCGCAGTAGAGCAGGAAGACTACTTTGGTTTTCAGAGCCTTTGCTGTCATCTTTTCGTCGATTTCATTGAGAATATCGATATACCAGTCGGAGGGGCGTTTTTTCTGACAGGCTGCACACTCACAATGGTTGTTCTTGCCGTCTGCCAGCCAGACATGAAGATAGTCTACTTCGGGATGGGTCTCACAGTAATCCGCCACCGAAGATGCCATCGTCGAGCGGACAACGGGATTAGAATAGCAGAGATTGGTGTTCAGCGGGACATTTCCCCACAGATCACGTTTGCCGTTGACCTCTGCAAGATACTGCTTTGCCTCTTCCGGGACATGATGAACCCGGTCGACCTGCCAGCCGGTGCCGGAGATGCCAAACGGTTCACAGGTCCAGCCGTGACCGGTGCCGTGATAGAGAAGACCGCGGCGCTTGATCTCATATACAGAAGAATCCCGCATGCCTTCCGCATCGGCAAGGTCAATGGGATAGGGAGTCAGAAGGGGATTGCGCTGTCGTTCAAACCAACGCTCATAGAAGACCGCGGGGATCCAGAACTGATTGAAATAGGCATTCATGCCGACTCTGGGCAGCCAGTCGATCATCTGTGCCACGTGGTCGGGCGAGACAGCACCTTCGATACAGACACCTCTGTGACGGTTGGCCGGGATTTCGCTCAGTTTGACAGAACGGGTGCGCACATCACACTGAGGCAGGATCTCGCCTTCAGTAGGACGGACCCACATGGCGCCCAGCTCACGCAGATATCGGAAAGCTGCGATCAGAACTGCGCGGGGATTGGCGCCTGTAATGTAACCACATCCCTTATCCACATCGATCGCAATGGCATCATCCAGTGCGGTATCAGCGACCGGAGGAAGCGGGAATGCTTCGTCCATGCCGATCCAGAGGGCATCCTTCAGATCTGCGCGGTAAGCGGGATAAGTCAGTACCATAATATCCAGTGTGGGATCCATTTCGGAAAGACAGCGCTTCAGTTCTCCGGCCGCATAGCCGATAACAGGGTCATAGCTGATCTTTGCAATTTTAAAATACATGAATTACCATCCTTTCTGAAAAGAGACCCGCCGATCATACAGCGGGTCTCCGGGCAAGCGATCAGAAGATAACGCCGGGAGCCTTAAAGGCACGGCCGAGAGTCTTCTGCAGCTGGAAGACGTCAAAGACATCAGAGAAAGCAGTCTCATTTTCCTGCAGCCAGCGGCAGGTGCGTTTGAACAGACGCTCAGCCTCGTCTTTTTCGCCTTCAGCCAGTTTCTGGAAGCACGCAGCCAGCAGATCGCACATCTGACGGTGATAGTCGAGGTATTCCCAGCTGCGGGTCTGATTCTCGTCCAGACCGGCATCCAGATTCTTCAGAATAACATTTTGGAACTCGGCAGTGATAGCGGGGATCTCAGCAATGCTCTCTGCAACTTCGGGATTCACATCACCCATTTCACGACGGAAGTAGGGAGGCATGAAGGAAGCAGAAACCTTTTCCAGATAATCTCTGACAAGAGTACCGTCAGAACCAAATGCAGCATGGAAGTAATCATCAGCAACAGCATCATAATCAGCTTCGGCGTTCCACAGAGCTTCTGCCATGGCGACCATGCCGAAACCGCTGGGCATCCAGACGCGCTGGTTCTGACAACTGATCATGCCGTTCATATCCAGCTTGTGCATTGCTTTCATGTCATCAAAGAGAACGCGGTTCATGGACATGTGAGCAATATCTCTGTGATGATCCCACATATAGTGATAGTCATAATCGAAGCAGTCACCGGGGAAGAATTCCTTCCACTGTTTCAGCCAGCAGAGATTCTCTTCAACCGAGCGGGGAGTGCGGCACTTGTTGCGGACATAAGGAGGCAGATTGGCGGGATCAAATTCGGGAGCATCGCCCAGAGAATGGGTATAGGTACGGGTGATGGGAGCAAACATCAGAACAAAACGCTCAGGGTTGTTCAGCTTGGATTCGACGGGCGGCCAGTAAAGGTCGAAGTACATCAGGAAGACAACTTTCGTGTCAATACCGGCAGCGGTCAGCTTTTCGTCGATCTCATTGAGGATATCGATGTACCAGTCGGAAGGCCGTTTGGTAACACAGGAAGCACATTCACAGTGGTTGTTGAAACCGTCAGCCAGCCAGACGTGAAGGTAATCCACTTCGGGGCGTGCGGCACAGTATTCCACAACTGCGTCGCTCATCTTCTGGCGGACGACAGGGTTGGAATAGCAGAGGTTGGTGTTCAGCGGGATGTTGCCCCACAGCTCACGTTTGCCGTTGACTTCGGCCAGATACTGCCAGGATTCATCTGGGACATGATGAACGCGGTCAAACTGCCAGCCGGTGCCGGAGATGCCGAAGGGTTCACAGGTCCAGCCGTGACCGGTAGCGTGATACAGAAGGCCGCGGCGCTTGATCTCGTAAACGGTGGAATCGCGCATACCTTCAATGTCGGCGTGGTCAACGGGATAAGAAGTCAGAAGATCGTTTTCCTGGTGCTCGTACCACTGTTCATAGAAGGTAGCCGGGATCATGAACTGGTTGAAGTATGCATTCAGACCCACTCTGGGCAGCCAGTCGATCATATCGTTGACATGTTCCAGTGCAACTGCGCCTTCAATGCAGACGCCTCTGTGACGGTTGGCAGGAACTTCGCTCAGCACAACGGTACGGGAACGTACATCACAGGCAGGAAGAACTTCACCGTCTTTGGGACGGACCCATGCAGCACCCAGTTCCCGCAGATAACGGAAAGCGGCAATCAGTACAGCACGGGGATTGGCACCGGTGATATAGCCGCAGCCATTTTTTACATCGATGGCAATGGCATCATCCAGTTTGGGATCAGCCACTTCGGGAACAGGGAAGGCAGTGTCCATACCGATCCAGAGGGCATCCTTCAGGTCAGCACGGTAAGCAGGATAGGTCAGCACAATGATATCCAGCGAAGCATCCATCTTTTCGAGGCAGCGTTTCAGCTCTTCAGCGGCATATCCGATAACAGGGTCATAGCTGATCTTGGCGATCTTGAAAATCATTTTTCTTCCTCCTTGATCTCAATGGGAAAATCTTCAACAGCTTCACGGATGAGAGCAGCGAGTTCCGGGTCAAAATGATCGGGAACAAAACCGTTGTCTTTGACAGAACAGCCGGTCAGCTGTTTATACCAGAGCAGAGCAACGGCATATCTTCCGTAATCGGAAAGATGGAAACCGTCACGATTGAGCGAAAGGCCGCCGTTGGCATAATCAAAGGGCTTGAGGCCTCTCAGAGTCTGCACAAGTCTTCCGGAAGGAAGTACCGGCAGATTGAATTCCTTGGAAATGCGTCCGGTGACATCCTGAATGGCGTTGTACATTTTCAGCTGATCATTATCATAGTTGACAAATCCGCCGTGGGAACTGTCGGTTTCATATGCCCAGGTACTATGGAACATGATCTGTGACCGGGGAGATTTCTCTCTGACAACACTCAGTACTTCAGACAGATAGGGGAAATAAGTTTCATAAATACCGGACAGCTGGCTTACCTGCTG
>JAFQND010000318.1 GCA_017396055.1 Oscillospiraceae bacterium | reverse complement strand
GGAGTAGGCAGTATCGATCAGCACCACATGGCAGCCGGCAGTGACAAAGTACATGACGGCGGTAGAGATGGCGCCCATACCGGAGGAGAAGCAGAGCGCACCGTCGGCTCCTTCCAGAGCGGCGATCTTTTTCTCGGCGATCTCGGGGGTGGGGTTAGAAACACGGGTATAGATGTTGTCGTGGGGCTTGACGCCGTTGACTTCGGTGGGCAGTACGAAAAGGGAGTTCTGGAAGATGGGCGGGACGATGGCGCCTTCAAAGCGGGCGTATTCATCGCCCAGGTGGGCACAGATATCTTCGGGGGTAGTGTATTTTCTGTCCTGTTCGGTCAGGAAAGCCATGGGGATTCCTCCTTGGGGAAATTTATTCTGTTTTTCATTGTAACAGATACGGGCGGATTGTCAATGCCCCGAAAAGAAAAATCCGGACACGGCGGTGTCCGGAGAAGGGATCAGATAGATTCAAAAGGAATACCGTTCTCCCTTGCGTATTCTTCGGCATAGGAACCGGCGGGGGCAAAGACGGTCAGACCGGGGCAGTTTGAAAAGGCATCTTCTCCGATCACGGTGACCGAATCGGGCAGCACGATCCTTTCCAGTGAGGTACAGCCGTAAAATGCACCTGCCGCGACCACGGTGACCGAATCGGGGATCACGACCTCTTTCAGCGAAGTGCATTTGTGGAAGACATCGAAGCTGATCTCAGTGATCGAATCGGGTATCACGACTTCTTTCAGTGATGTACAGTCGGAAAAGGCATATTCTTCGACCCGGATGACCGAACCGGGGATGACGATCTTTTCCAGTGAGGTACAGCCGTAAAATGCACCAGCCGTGATCCCGGTGACCGAGGCGGGGATCACGATCTCTTTCAGTGAGGTACATCCGGAAAACGCTTCGACTTCGATCTCAGTGACCGAACCGGGGATGACGATCTTTTCCAGCGAAGTGCATCCGGTAAAGGCAAATCTGCCGATCTCGGTGCCGGTAAAGACTCTTAATCCGATCCTTTTGACCGAACCTGGGATCGCGGCTTCTTTCGGTGACGTGTATCCCTCAAGGGCACCGTCGTTGATTTCAGTGACCGGATCAGAGACGACGGCCTCTTTCAGCGAAGTACAGCCCGAAAAGGCATCTTCTCCGATCCCTGTGACCGAATTGGAAAGCACGATCTTTTCCAGCGAGGTACAGCCCGAAAAGGCACGGTTTCCGATCACAGTGACCGAACCGGGCAGCACGATCTCTTTCAGCGACGTGCATCCCTCAAAGACATTTTCGCCGATCTCTGTGACCGAATCGGGAATGATGATCTTTTCTTCATCGATACCGAAATCAGCGATACTGATATAGTCGAGATAGTCGTACAAATATCTAAGTATATCGCTGCAGCGTTTGAGCACACCGGTTTCGTCTTCAATGTAAAATTCAGTTTCAATCATGCTTTTCTCCTCTTTTCAGATGTCTTTAAAAGGGAATGCCGTTTTCTTTGGCGTATTTTTCGGCGAAAGAATCTTTCGGTGCGTGGACAATCAGCCCGGAGCAGCCAGCAAAGGCTTCTTCGCAGATACCGGTCACGCCCTCAGGAATGACGATATCCTGCTTTGTGCCCTGATAGTCATAAAGAAAAGAATCTTTGATCTTAAAGCTGTTCATGATATTCCTCCCGTTTGTGTTTCTGATGGATGTAACGCGGAGGAATGTGTTTTTTCGCATCAGCCGCTCAGTTCGTCAAAAGAATACCACCTGCCGGGCCTCGGTGCAAAGACCTCTGTTTCGGGCGAGAGGGCGATCATCCGGTCTTTGACGGCACCTGCATGCTGATAAGTCCACATCTCTTCCGGTTCGCGGGCAACTTCGTACAGATGGGCAAGGGTCACGCATTTCGGCCGGAAGGAAAGAAGAAATTCACAGAATTCGCTGAGCTTGGGCTCCCAGGGAGGAGTGAGCGCCTGTCCTTTTCCCAGCCAGAGATGAGCGAAAAGAATATCTGCCCCGGGGAGAGGAGGGTAAAAGGACGGGTCGTAATTTCGTACGTCGCCGGGGAAAATGTAATTTTTCCCGTCAAGGCTCATATGAAAACCGTATTCCCGCACGAAGGAAACCGCCCCCTCGTTGCGGTGGTTGCTCTCGAAGAGATGCAGTGCGGCGTCTTTCAGAAGGATGGTATCATCCGATTTTGTCAGAACGACATTTTCGGGGGAGAGCCCCAGACTGTACAGTTCTCCGGGATTAAAGAAATCCGGTATATACCAGCGCACCTTTGCTCCGGCGGCGAGGCGGATGAAATTCGGGTCATAATGGTCGGGATGTTCGTGAGTCAGAATAATGCCGTCCAGAGTGTCGAGATCGGCAGCAATGCGTTTCTTCAGCGGTTCACACCAGGCGGGGTCGCGGAAACAGGGATCGACGAGAAAGCGGGCTCCTCCCGCACAAAAGGCATAAAAAGAAGGACCAAACAGCATAAAGCCGTCTTTTCTCCGGGCGGGCGAGAAAAAGTCATCCCACCACAGCGCGCTGTTTTCCCCATAGAGGCGGCGGAAGGAATCGGCTGATTTTCTGATCATAACAGACACCTCGCAAAAGAAAAATGATTTCTGTTTTTCATTATAGCACACCGGAATGACCCGTCAAGATTCGACAAAAAAAGACAGCCCGCAAAGGACTGTCTTTTCGATCATACAGGTAAGGGGCGGCAGCCCGGTGCAAAGGCGATCCGTTCACCGTTGCTTTTCTTTGCGTGATAGAGAGCAGAGTCTGCTGCACTGTAAAGATCTTCCATCGTCTGGCCGTCGATGGGATAGACAGCAATACCGATGCTGACAGAAAGATCCTTTACGTCATACTGGCTGCAGATCGACTCGGCCGTCTGTAAAAGGGCGTTTGCTTTGTCGGCAACGATACGGATGCCGGGGATCCCCTTCATCAGCACAAAGAATTCGTCGCCGCCGATGCGGCCGACGATGTCGCTCTCGCGGAAGCAGCTTTTCAGCGCCTTTGCCAACAGACGGAGAAAATCATCTCCGACCGGATGGCCGAGGGTGTCGTTGAGCGATTTGAACTTGTTCACGTCCATGATAAAGAGGGCGTGCTGGGAATTTTCCTGTTTGGTCAGCGTCTGCTGGATATATTTGGTGGTGGCAGCTCTGTTGAGGATACCGGTCATCTCATCATGCTCGGCGGCATGGAGCAGCTCCATTTCCTCCTGCTTCCGGTTGCTGATATCGTTCAGGGCCCAGATGGCGCAGAGATGGCCGCTTTCGGGGTCGACAAGGAAACTGATATCCACTCTTACCCAGAGCGCTTCATCGTTGGGCATTCTTCTCAGGTATTCCAGTGAATGGCTGCGCTGGCCGCCGCTGCAGAGCTTTCGCATCGAGTCGGGCGAGAGGGTACGGAAGAATTCCGCTGTGGCTTTGTCGGAAGGATCGACCAGACGGCTGAGGGCATTGTCGGCAAAATCCTTCATGGTAGAGCGGGCGTCCAGAATATGTTCGCCTTCGGTACGGCGCCG
>JAFQND010000317.1 GCA_017396055.1 Oscillospiraceae bacterium | reverse complement strand
GGTAGTGATGCACATCTTGACGGTATCGATGGCATCAAAGATCGCTACTTTGTCTTCCTGCATATCCTTGTTGTAGGCGAGCGGCAGGGATATCATCATACTGAGCAGGGTCATCAGATCACCATAGACTCTGCCGGTCTTGCCGCGGACCAGTTCGGCCACGTCGGGGTTCTTTTTCTGGGGCATGATGGAGGAACCGGTGGCAAAAGCATCGTCCAGCTCGAGGAATTTGAATTCCCAGCTGCACCAGAGAATGATCTCCTCGGAGAAACGGGAGAGGTGCATCATGATGGTGGCAATGGCACTGCCCAGTTCGATGCAGAAATCGCGGTCAGACACGCCGTCCAGGCTGTTCATGACAGGAGCGGTAAAACCAAGAAGCGAAGCGGTCATCTCACGATCGATGGGATAGGTGGTACCGGCGAGGGCGCCCGAACCGATGGGGCAGAAATTCATTCTTGCCTTGGTGTCCTGCAGTCTGCCGAGGTCCCTGAGGAACATACCGGCATAGGCCATCAGATGATGGGCAAAGGTGATGGGCTGTGCCCGCTGCAGATGGGTATAACCGGGCATGATGGTCTCAGTGTGATCCTTTGCGATGGTGCAAAGCGTGTTTACAAGGCTCTTCAGCTGACCGGAGATGATATCGATCTCATCTCTCAGATAAAGTCTGATGTCCAGTGCGACCTGATCGTTCCGGCTGCGGGCGGTGTGAAGCCGTTTGCCGGCGTCTCCGATGCGGGCGGTCAGTTCCGCCTCAACGAACATGTGAATATCCTCGGCATCGGGATCGAACAGCAGCGCGCCGCTGTCCAGATCGGCGAGAATACCGGTCAGACCGTCGATGATCTTTTCCGTGTCTTCCATGGGGATGATTCCCCGCTCTGCCAGCATGGTGGCGTGAGCAATGCTGCCGGTGATATCATGCCGGTACATCCGTCCGTCAAAAGCGATAGAAGAATTAAAGTCGTTTACCTTGCTGTCGGCTTCTTTTTTGAAGCGTCCGGCCCACATTTTTGCCATATATAAACCTTCCTTTTTCAGCATAAAATTATCATCGGGAAAAGAGAGGGCCTTCCCTCCCCTTTCCCGGTGGGCCCCGGAAAGGAGCCTTGAAAACGGAAAACCGGGACTGCAGATCTTCCGCAGCCCCGCAGGTTTCCAAAAGTTCAAACAGGATTAAGCGTTGCCTCTTCTTTCGTCCAGCATAGCCTTGACCTGGATGGGCAGACCGAACAGATTGATAAAGCCTGCAGAATCCTTCTGGTCATAGACATGGTCTTCGCTGAAGGTAGCGATATCTTCGTCGTACAGAGAGAAGGGAGAAGTAACGCCGGCGTTCATGATGTTGCCCTTATAGAGCTTCAGCTTGACTTCACCGGTAACGGTCTGCTGGGTGGAATCAACGAATGCGGACAGAGCCTCGCGCAGAGGAGTGTACCACTGGCCGTTGTAAACCAGATCAGCAAACTTCAGAGCGACCTGCTGTTTATAGTGCATGGTCTCTTTGTCCAGGCAGAGGGTCTCGAGAACTTCGTGAGCATGGTACAGAATGGTACCGCCGGGAGTCTCATAAACGCCTCTGGACTTCATGCCGACCAGACGGTTCTCGACGATATCAGCCAGGCCGATGCCGTTGGCGCCGCCGATCTTGTTCAGGGTCTTGATCATGGTAACGCCGCCCATCTTGACGCCGTCCAGAGCTACAGGAACGCCCTTCTCGAAGGTCAGGGTGATGTAGGTGGGAGTATCGGGAGCTTCTTCGGGAGAAACGCTCATCTCCAGGAAGCCGGGTTTCTGGTACTGGGGCTCGTTGGCAGGATCTTCCAGGTCCAGGCCTTCGTGAG
>JAFQND010000316.1 GCA_017396055.1 Oscillospiraceae bacterium | reverse complement strand
CTGAGCTCTTTGGACTCTTTCAATGCCCGGTCGAGCGTCATCTTCAGACCGAAGGGGATCGCTTTTGCAACTTTATCCACAGCCTGATAGCTCATACCCATGGCACGTCCTACATCACGGATGGCCGCCTTTGCGGCCATGGTACCACAAGTAATGATCTGTGCCACATGATCTGCGCCGTATTTTCTTACAACGTAGTCAATGACTTCCTGACGCCGTTCATAACAGAAGTCCACATCAAAGTCAGGCATACTGATGCGTTCGGGATTCAGAAAGCGCTCGAAAATCAGCTGATATTTGATCGGATCGATACCGGTGATACCAATACAATAGGCGATCAGGCTTCCTGCACCGGAACCGCGTCCCGGGCCCACGGGGATACTCTGACTCTTGGCATATCGGATGAAATCCCAGACGATCAGATAATAATCGGTATACCCCATCCGGGTAATGACATCCATCTCATAATCCCATCTGGCCTGCAGTTCGGGCGTGATCTCGCCATAGCGCTTTTTCAGTCCCCGTTTTGCCAGATCGGAGAAATATTCAATATTCGTACGGCCATCCGGCACCGCGAAATGCGGCAGCTTGGTCTGACCAAAGGTAAACTCCATGTTGCACCGTTCGGCAATGGCAACAGTATTCTGCATGGCGTCTTCAAATCCCGGCAGAGAGTCTTCCATCTCTTCCAGAGATTTCAGATAGAACTCATCGGTGGGAAATTCCAGCACACCGCCGTCTCCTACCACATGTCCTGTCTGGATACAGACAAGAATATTCTGCATCTTAGCGTCTTCTCTGAGAAGATAGTGGCAGTCATTGGTGGCGGCAAGAGGAATACCAGTCTCATCCGAGAGACGGCGCAGCATGGGCAGGATCTCGATCTGTTCATCGATGCCGTGATTCTGTACTTCCAGATAATAGTTCTCTCTGCCGAAAATATCCCGATAAGTCAGCGCGGTCTTTTTGGCACCCTCGTAATCTCCCGCAGTGAGCTTACGGGCAACCTCACCGGCAAGACAGGCGGATAGACAGATCAGCCCGCCGCTGTATCTGCGCAGCAGTTCCAGGTCGACACGGGGCTTGGAATAGAAGCCTTCGATACCCGCAAGGGAAACCAGCTGCATCAGGTTGTGATAACCTTCCTCGTTTTTACAGAGCAGTACCAGATGATACGGACTCGTGTCCACCTTGTGAACTTTGTCAAAGCGGGTGCGGGGCGCCACATAAACTTCACAGCCAATGATTGGCTTGACACCTTCTTTTTTACAGGCACGATAAAAATCGATAGCTCCGTATAAAACGCCGTGATCGGTAATGGCAATGGCATCCTGTCCCAGTTCTTTTGCCCGCTTCGGCAGCTCTTTGATCCGGCAGGCGCCGTCCAGAAGGCTGTATTCGGTATGCAGATGAAGATGTACAAAGTTTCCCATTGATACGGCCTCCTGTCTTTATTGTTTTCCTTTTGGGGAAGTTATCTTACTCTCTCGCCCCGACCACAAACCCGCTGACGGTCACATAGGCTGCCTTTTTTCCGGATTCATCAGAAACGGTCACCTCATACAGACAGGTGCTCCGCCCGCCTTTGATGCATCTCGCCTCAGCGGTCAGCATACCACCCTTTGCCGGAGAGAGATAGCTGATCTGATCCTGGAGGGAAACGACTTCCTGGCTGCCGCAGTTGGCTGCAACAGCAAACGCAAAATCAGCCATGGTAAAAAGCACACCGCCCATGACAACACCTCTTGCGTTGAGATGATCAGGAGTCACTTTACAGCTTACTTTGGCATATCCTTCTCCGATCTCATCAATGGTGATGCCGGTCAGCTCGGTGGCATAGCGGTCACCTTTGAAATATTCCCTTGCTTCTTCCAGCGTAAACATCTCTTTTTCTCCCTCTTCCGTCAGACTTCCGTTTCGCCCTTCTGCGCATCCAGGTCCTCCCGCAGTTTCGCAGCAGCTTCTGCAATACGGCGAAGACGATGATTGACACCGGATCGGGAAAGCGGAACAGAGATCCTTGTGGAGAGTTCTCTCAGCGAAAGGTCTTCGTTCTCCACCCGGAGAAGCGCCAGTTCGCGAAGATCTTCGTCCAGCCAGGTAATATCCCTGTGCTCCAGAATAAAGCGAATATCCTGCGCCTGTGAACCGGCGGCCGAAACGGTCTTCTTCAGATTGGCGGTCTCACAGTTTGTAGTGCGGTTGACCTTGTTGCGCACATCTTTCATGACCTTGATATCCATCAGTTTAAGTACCGATTTCGTCGCACCCAAAAAGGTGAGAAAGTCCTCGATCTGTTCGCTTTCCTTCAGATACAGGATCTCGCTGCCTTTCCGCTTGGTGGTCTTGAAGCGGATACCCATATTCTGCGCCAGCAGATACATCTCTTCGGCAAAGAGAGAGTTCAGCGCATTGATCTCAAGATGATATTCCTTTTCGGGGTTGGTCACCGAACCGAAGGCCAGAAAAACCTCCCGGAAAAAGGCTGCGACACAGCAGGAACGCTCGACAAAAGGCGGGTGGAATCCCGAAACATCCAACATAAAATGCCTGCTCAGAAGTCTGCGCTGATATTCATCGGACACGATGACCGGATAAACCGGTGTATCGCCCTTCAGTCTGCGAAGGTCGCTGCGTACCTCGACAAAGGTGCCGAAGGCGGCCAGCTCCTGTGCAAAACGGTCAGCAAAAAATTTATTCTCGGTCTTGAAAACGATCTCTTCCTGCGGGAAGGTACGGCTCAGCCGCAGTACACCGTAAAGAGCAGCTTCACGGCAATGAAGCTTTTTAGGCTCGATCCGGCAAAGTTCTTTTTTGACCTCCTGACAAAAAGACATCACGTTCCTCCTTCGGTTATTCCAGCAGGAATACCTGCGTCAGCTTGGGCTGTGCACCGGTCACGGGATCCATCTCCATGACCATGACATCCTTCATATACTCGTTCCATTTATCGACAACGGGGCTGTCTGCCTGTACTTTGGCAGCATAGTCAGCGCCTTTTTCACATTCGTAATAGCCAAAAAGCTCAGAGCCGACGTTCCAGATGGTATAGTTGCAGATGCCGGTTTCTTTGAGAACTTCGACAAGTTCGGGCCAGATCTCATTGTGTCGGCGGATATATTCTTCCAGCATGCCGTCTTTGACAGTGGCTTTCCATGCATAGCGTTCCATCGATATTTCTCCTTACTTATTTATCGGATTTTTCCAGATCACGGTGACAGATCTCCGCATCTATTTCTTTTTCAGATAGGCGGGCAAAGAATTTTTCGGCAATGCTGACGCTGCGGTGATGGCCGCCGTAACATCCGAAACAGACAGTCAGCGGTCTCTCCTGCTGCTCATAAAGAGGCAAAACGGTCAGAATCAGCTTTTCTGCCGCGTCAAGAACTGCCTGCGAGTCGGGATGATCCATCACATAAGCCTGTACCCGCGTATCCAGACCGTTCAGCGGTTTCAGCTCAGGAACATGATAAGGATTCGGCAGGATACGGGCATCAAAAAGGTAGCCCGCTTCTTCGGGGATACCGTGGCTGAATCCGAAGGACATCACTTTTACCTTCATCGTTACTCTCCCAGGCGATAGACTTCGGTCTCCAGATGATAGCCGGTCTTTTCGGCGACGATATCGCGGACTTTTCCGATCAGTTCATCCATCTCGGCACAGGTGGCCTTTCCGACATTCACAAGGAAGCCGGCATGTTTTTCACTGACCATGGCATCGCCGACCCGCATTCCCTTCAGACCGCACTGATCGATCAGAGCAGCTGCAAAGGCTCCTTCGGGGCGTTTGAAAGTGCTGCCTGCGCTGGGATATTCCAGCGGCTGTTTGTCCCTGCGGCGGCCCATCAGGTCATCCATTTTTGCTTTGATCTCAGCGGGATCCCCGGGGATCAGCTCAAATGCCGCCCGGACGATGCAGTCATCCCCGCCGCAGAACCGGCTGTGCCGGTAGGACAGTTCCAGTTCATCTTTACAGGCGCGATGCAGCTCACCGTTTTTATCGATATATTCGGCCCAGAGGATCACGTCCTTCACTTCTCCGCCGTAAGCACCGGCATTCATATACACGGCGCCGCCCACCGTTCCGGGAATGCCATAGGCAAATTCCACACCGGAAAGGCTGTTCTGCAGCGCAGTCTGGCAGACTTTGGTCAGGCTCGCACCGGCTTCACAGATGAGGGTATCTCCCTGCAGTTCCACAGCGGAAAAACCGCTCCCGAGAACGACGACCGCTCCGTTGATGCCTCCGTCGGCAACAAGCAGATTGGAACCTCTGCCGATGAAGGTCAGAGGAATATCCTTTTCGGCGGCCAGAACAGCGATCTGTTCCATATTTTCCGGCAGCAGCAGAATTCTTGCCGGACCGCCGATCTTAAAGGTAGTGTGGGCACTCATCGGTGCATTTTCTTCGTAGGGGATACCGTGTTTTTCACAAAGAGAGAGGACGGTTTTGATCCAATTGTTCATGGGCTGTTCCTTTCGGGCGTAATAGCCAAAAGACCCGCGGAAGAAGATCTCCCGCGGGGTCTTGTACTGGGAGGGGCAGGACCCCCGTCAAATGCTGAACTGTTCAGCGAATCAGTGCTGCTTCCAGAGCATAGCGGCGCCGATGGTGCCGGCATCATTGCCCAGCTTGCAGACGCGCAGATCACAGGTAGGCTGACCGTCGATAGAATAAGCTTCTTCAGCAATCAGCTTGCGCAGAGGAGCCAGCAGAGTCTCGCCTTCCTTGCAGATGCCGCCGCCGATCAGCAGGACTTCGGGCTGGAAGATGTTGACATAGTTGGCCAGACCGCAGGCCAGGTATCTGATGTACTTGTCGACTACAGCGGTACCTGCCTCGTCGCCCATTCTCATGGCGTCGAAAGCGGTCTTGCCGTTGACATCCTGCATGGTGGGAGCAACTTCCCACAGCTTGGACTTGGGGTTCTCAGCCATGGCGATACGGGTCATCTTGATCAGGCCGGTAGCGGAGGAATAAGCCTCCATGCAGCCCTTTCTGCCGCAGGTGCAGGGCCAGCCGTTATACTCAACAACTGCATGACCAAGCTCGCCGCCGAACTGATTGAAACCGGTATAGATCTTGCCGCCGGCGATGATACCACCGCCGACACCGGTACCCAGAGTGATAACGATAACATCATCAATACCTGCAGCAGCGCCTGCCAGAGCTTCGCCGTAAGCAGCAACGTTGGCATCGTTCTCTACATATACAGGTTTATTGATGCGGGCGCGCATATATTCGCCCAGAGGAGTGTTTTTCATTGCCAGGTTGTTAGCATAAACGACCAGACCGTTTTTGCTGTCGATGGCGCCGGGAGTACCGATACCGACAGACTCAACATCATCAATGGTCAGGCCCAGCTCGGCCATAGCCATCTTTGCACACTCGACCATACGGTCAGCGAGACCTTCGTGATCGCCGTCAACAGCAGAAGGAATGCTGGCTTTTGCAACGATATTGCAGTTTTCGTCAACAACGCCGGCTTTGATAAAGGTACCGCCCAGGTCGATGCCTACATAGTATTTCATAAAAAACACCTTTCTTTCTTCGATAATCATATATACGGGTACTGTGCCCCGAAAAGCCTTTAGAGATTCCAGTCCTGTACGTCTACTTCGTCATCCTGCATGGAAACGGGCATGCCCAGCTTTGCCAGCAGTTCCTGTGCTGCGTTGTAGCCCATCTTCTTCTGACGGTTGTTCATGGCGGCAACCTCCAGAATCACAGCCAGATT
>JAFQND010000315.1 GCA_017396055.1 Oscillospiraceae bacterium | reverse complement strand
CCGGTGATGCGGAAAAAGTATTCTTTTTCCGGAAAGAACCTGCTCTGAAAAAGTGAGACGATTTCTCCTCCGTCGAGACCGGGAAGGGGAAGAAGGCTGAATAATCCGGTCAGCAGATGCGGCAGAGCTGTCTGAGAGTCCTTATAATAAAGAAATGATCCGCAGTAAAGACTGACCATACTGCCCGCAGCAAGGGTGAACAGCTCTCCCGGGAAAGAGAGAGGTTCATCCGGCGGGATCAACCGGATGCCGCCCAATTGAAAATGAAGTTCTTTGGGAGCGGCTTTCTGAACAGCAAAGGCAATAAGATGTCCTGTTTCGTGGACCAGTGCCGTAAAGAGGCAGCTTACGCCATATCCTTCTCGTTCCAGCTGGAAATAAAGACAGAGCATGGCAAAAAAAGAAAAATGCAGGCAGATCGTTGTGCCGCATAACTTGAAACTGATCATAAGGTCTCCTGTATCGCGGGAATGTCGCCCAGCACCCAAAGGGGATCAAGTCTTGTGCTGTTCATGATCATTTCAAAATGAAGATGAGGACCGGTTGCCTGACCGGTCTGACCGACTTTGGCGATACATTGTCCGATGCGGACCGTTTCTCCTTTTCGGATGAGTAATTTGCTGCAATGGGCATAAAGAGTGAAGAAACCGTTCCCGTGATCGATACGGATATATTTTCCATAGCTTTCATGTGTTCCAGCTATATCTGCGGTGCCGCTCATAAAAGCCCGTATCGGCGTACCTGATTCTGCGGAAAGATCGATGCCGCTATGAAAATCCAGACAGAGCTCCTGCGGATGAAACCGCCATCCGAATTGGTCGGTTACTCCGGCATCGGACAGAGGCGCACAAAAGCTGCCTGTCATGATAAAAGGCGAAAGGTCTGCTCCGGCAGGGGGAGGCATTGCTTCAAAATCTGTGGAAGAGAGCAGTATACACATTCCGGCAGAAAGAGCCAGTAATAACAGCGATTTTTTCATATTGTCTCCTCCTTGCGACCGATATATATGTTTTGAAGGAAACATTTAGGACTATTGAGCAAAAAAAGAAACTGTGCTGAAAATATTACAGACAGTCTGTTATATAAACATCAGTTTTTATTGCCTGCATATCAGGTTATATTTGAAAGATACCTTTTTTCCTTTACCGTTGACAGTCGGCATGATATAATATTAATCGTAAAAGTGCTGTTCGGCACAAAACCGTTTGAACGGAGGAACGATTTATTATGAAAGAGAAAATCAAAGTTGGCGTTGTTGGCCTCGGCGGCCGCGGCTATGGCCTTCTGAGACATGTTATTCTGACCATGGATGACGTTGAAGTCGTTGCTGTATGCGACCTGTACGAGGATCGCATGAACAGAGGCGGCGACGCCGTCGAAGAGTTCAGAGGCAACGTCCCCCTGAGAACTCAGAACTACAAAGACATTCTGGCTATGCCCGAAGTTGATGCAGTTGTCTGCACCACTTCCTGGCGTGACCACTTCCGTATCTGCATCGATACCATGAAGGCCGGCAAGTATGCTGCAAGCGAAGTCGGCGGCGCTTACTCTCTGGAAGAATGCTGGGAACTGGTTCGTACTTCTGAAGAAACCGGTATGCCCTGCATGATGATGGAGAACTGCTGCTACGGCCGTGATGAGCTGATGGTTCTGAACATGGTCAAGAAGGGTATCTTCGGCGAGATCGTTCACTGCTCCGGCGGTTACCGTCATGATCTGCGCGACGAAGTTTCCCACGGTAAAGAGATCCGTCACTATCGTCTGGAAAACTACCTCGCCCGTAACTGCGAAAACTACCCCACCCATGAACTGGGCCCGATCGCCCGCGTTCTGGACATCAACCATGGCAACCGCATGATCTCTCTGGTCTCCATGGCTTCCAAGTCTGCCGGTATCCAGGAGTACATCCGCAAAGATCGTGAACCCGATCACCCCCTGCAGAAAGCTCAGTTCGCTCAGGGCGACGTTATCACCACCATGATCAAGTGCGCTCGCGGCGAGACTATCACTCTGGTTCTTGACACTTCTCTGCCCCGTCCTTACAGCCGCGGCTTCCATGTACAGGGCACCAAGGGCATGTTCGAAGAAGATAACATGTCCGTCTTTATCGATGATTCTCCCGAGGCTCATGACCACTTCGGCTGGAAGAAGCACTGGGGCAACATCGAGAAGTACCGCGAAGAGTATGACCATCCCATTTGGGAGCAGTTCATGAAGTTTGAGCTGGGTCAGAGCCTGGGCCACGGTGGTATGGACTGGATCGAGTTCCGTGCATTCTTCGATGCCGTTAAGAATGGTACTCAGACTCCCATCGACGTTTACGATATGGCTACCTGGGCAGCAGTTTCTGTTCTGTCTGAGCAGTCCATCGCCAACGGCAGTGCTCCCGTCTTCTTCCCCGACTTCACCGACGGCAAGTGGGTCACCAATCCTCCTCATGTTGAGTGGGACTTCAAGATCGAAAACGCTAACTTGAACACTGAGGTTATCGAGAAGCTGGAAGCTGCTATGCGTGCGCGCAAAGAAGCAGCTATGAGCGTTTCTGAAAACTAATCGCAGTCTTTTTCTGAAAGAGCAGCGGCATTTCGCCGCTGCTCTTTGTGCTTTTGTAGAATGTTTGCACGGTTTTTGTAAATGACGGACGAAGTTTTCGTTCAAAAGGGAAAACCGATAAAAAGGGTGTTGACAATTAAAAGATGGTGTGATATGATATACAAGCTGTCAGCGAGAACAACACCTCAACGACAGAGACCACTTCAAAAAAGTTTGAAAAAAGTTGAAAAAAGCACTTGACAAACTAAAACGAATGTGG
>JAFQND010000314.1 GCA_017396055.1 Oscillospiraceae bacterium | reverse complement strand
TTCGCTTCGTGGTCTTCTGTCAGGGCTGCCCCCATCACTGCCCCGAATGTCACAATCCCCATACCCATGATTTCAATGCCGGTACCGATACCGCTATCGAAAAGATCGTTTCTGAAGTGCTGAAAAATCCCATGCTGCAGGGCGTTACCTTCTCGGGCGGCGAGCCCTTCTGTCAGGCCGAAGCCTTTGCTGCGCTGGCCAGACGGCTGAAGGAAGAAAACCGCAAACTGGACCTGATGGTCTATTCCGGCTGGACCTATGAGCAGCTTCTGAAAAAAGCCGAGGAGGAGCCCGCCGTCGGCGAACTTCTGAAGCTCTGTGACACGCTGGTGGACGGTCCCTTTATCGTCGCACAGAAAGACCTGACTCTCCGCTATCGCGGCAGTAAAAACCAGCGCTATATCGATCTTGTCCGCACCCGTATTTCCGGAAAGGTCACCCTTGTCGACGAGGGCGGCTGGAGCGACAGAAGGAGCCGCTATCGCACTTGAGCTGCAGTGGAGCAGGTCAGCTGCGAAGAACCGAAAACTTAAATTCCGGAGGAATTTATCATGAACCAGACCGTTTTTTCCGTCGGCATCCTTGAAAAGGGCGCCCGCAACAATATCGCCGATGTCCCCGGTATACGGGTGGGACATTATACCCTCGATACCGAGACCCATAAGACCGGCGTGACCGTCGTCATGCCGCCCGTCGAAAATCCCTTTCTCGAAAAGATGACCGCCGCCTGTCATGTGATCAACGGCTTCGGCAAGACCCTAGGCCTGGTGCAGGTGGAAGAGCTGGGTACCCTTGAGACACCCATCGCCCTGACCAATACGCTGAATGTCGGCCGCATCCATGATGCCATGGTCGAATATATGCTGGACATCTGTAAGAGAGACGGCGTGGATCTGGTGTCTGTCAACCCCGTTATTGCCGAGTGCAACGACAGTTTTCTCAACGATGTCTCCCACCGCGATTTGGGTATCGTCGAGCTCTATGCAGCCATTGAAAACGCCTGTGAAGATTTTGAGGAGGGTGATGTCGGCGCCGGCAAGGGTATGACCTGCCACTCTCTCAAGGGCGGCATCGGTTCAGCCTCCCGCATCATCGAACTGGACGGCGAAAAATATACGGTCGGCGTACTGGTCCTGACCAACTACGGCAAGCTTTCCGATCTGAGACTGCCCGACATGGAAAACTTCGGCAGAGATCTGGCCGAACAGCTCCGCAGCGATGCTCCCGACAAGGGTTCCTGTATCATGATCCTTGCCACCGACCTGCCGGTCGAGTCGAGACAGCTTCTGCGCATCATCCGCCGCTGTTCTGTCGGTATGGCGCGGCTGGGTTCTTATATCGGTCACGGCAGCGGGGAAGTGGTCATCGGTTTCTCCACCGCGGATCCCGTCCGGCAGCAGGAAAAGAGCGGCATCGTCTCAAAGCGCGTTCTCAACGAAAAGATGATCGACCTGCCTTTCCGTGCAGCTGCCGAAGCGACCGAAGAGGCCGTGCTCTGCTCTATGCTTGAGGCTCATACCGTCAAAGGATTCCGCGGTGAGCGCAAAGCACTTCGGGAATACCTGTAAATCTGTCATTATTCACGATTCGTCCCGTTTTGCCGTGCGTTATCTCTTTCACAATTCCTATTGCAATTTGCACAGAGATAAGGTATAATAAACCTGTATGAAATTCCCACCCGGCAAGGCCGGAAAAAATATTCTGGAGGTAAACACAATGCTGGTTTCCGCAAAAGAAATGCTGACCAAGGCCCGCGAAGGCAAATATGCTGTCGGTCAGTTCAACATCAACAACCTGGAATGGACCAAAGCCATCCTGCTTACCGCTGAGGAACTCAAGAGCCCCGTTATCCTGGGCGTTTCTGAGGGTGCAGGCAAGTACATGGGCGGTTACAAGACCGTCGTCGGCATGGTCAACGGCCTGCTGGAAGAGCTGAACATCACCGTTCCCGTTGCTCTGCATCTGGACCACGGTTCTTACGAAGGCGCTAAGAAGTGCATTCTGGCCGGCTTCTCTTCCATCATGTTTGACGGTTCTCACTATCCCATCGAAGAGAACGTTGCCAAGACCACCGAGCTGGTCAACACCTGCAACATCCTGGGCCTGTCCCTGGAGGCTGAGGTTGGTTCCATCGGCGGCGAAGAAGACGGCGTTATCGGTGCCGGCGAATGCGCTGAC
>JAFQND010000313.1 GCA_017396055.1 Oscillospiraceae bacterium | reverse complement strand
GGGGGAATGAAGCTCTCTTCCGCAGCGGTGCCTTCCTGGATGAAGGCATTGCGGATACCGTTCCGGTCGGCAAAATCCACCAGCCGGTCATATTCCCGTTCAGTCAGCTTTCTGTTGAGATTCGGGAAAGAAAGTTCAAAGGGAGGGGGAGTGTATTGGCTCATGATACTGATCCAGATGCGGCTGCCGTACCGCTCTATGAGGGTACGCAGGATCTTTCTCGAATCATTTCCCTGAGCGGGCAGGGCGAGGTGCCGGACGATAACGCCTTTTTTCATCATGCCGTTTTCATCAAAAACCGGTTCGCCTGTCTGCCGGACCATTTCATCCAGCGCGGGAAGGATGTGTTCAGGGTAGTTTTCAGCCGAAGAATAGTCCTTTGCAATCGAAGGGGTCAGATATTTCATATCGGGCAGCCAGATGTCCACGTATCCCTCCAGAAGTCTGAGCATCTCCACCTTTTCATAGCCGCTGGTATTATAAACGACCGGCAGGGTGAGCCCGTTTGCTTTTGCCGTGTCCAGCGCCCGGATGATCTGCGGAAGATAGTGGGTCGGCGTGACAAGATTGATATTCCGGGCACCTTTTGCCTGCAGCTCCAGAAAAATTTCCGACAGGCGATCTGTTGAAATGAGTTTTCCAGCCTGTCCGCGGCTGATCTCGCGGTTCTGACAAAAGATGCATTTTAACGTACACCCGGAGAAAAAGACCGTACCGGAACCTTCCTGTCCGGAGATACAGGGTTCTTCCCAGAAATGAAGCGCGGCCCGCGAGAGCAGGATCTCTTCACCCGAAACACCGCAGAAACCTTTCTGACCGGCCAGCCGGTCTGCACCGCATTCTCTGGGACAGAGGGTACAGTGCCGGAGGATATCCTTGATATCCGTGATATCCTCGATATCTGCGACATCCTTCATATTTTCCACAGGACCGCCTTCTTTCTGTGTTTTCTTTATCTTATCACAGGAGATTTTTTTCTGCAAGCGGAACCGCCGTTTTCTTTTCTGCATAAGATATGACAGACCTTTGAAAATCAAAGGCATCACAGCCCACAGACTGACGGGCAGGAAAGGCATGGTGCCGCCCATGAATGAACAAACGGTTTTGCTGGCTGCCGGTGGGGATGAGCGCTCTGCGGGACTTTGCCGGCTCTTGACAGAACATTGTCCCTGCCGTGCGTATTCGCTGGGACTCTATGATATTCCGGGAGTATCTTCTCTTGCGCGGGCGGAAGACCTTCCGCTTTCGCCGGATATACTGCTTTTGCCGCTGCCTCTTTCGAGGGATGGGCTGCACCCGCTGTCCCCGCTTTATCAGGGGGAAATGCCCCTTTTATGCCATTTGCTCGACCTGTGTCATGAGAAAAGCCGGGTATACTGCGGAAAGGCAGACGAGTTTTTCCGAAAGGAATGTATAAATAGAAAACTGATTCTGACCGATTATCTGGATGATGAGGTTTTCACCGTGAAAAATGCTGCCGCTACCGCCGAGGCGGCGATAGTCCTTCTGCTGTCCTTGCGGAAGAGATCCCTTTTCGGGACGAGGGTATTGCTTCTTGGCGGCGGCAGGATCGCTAAAAATCTGATCCGGCTTCTGAATGCCTGCGGAGCCCGGGTGATCTGTGCTGCCCGTTCTCCCGAACAGAGGCTCTGGGCCGGGCTCATTGGGGCTCTGGCCGTGCCGTTTGATGCGATCCCGGACACGGAGCGGATCGATATTGTGATTTCTACTGTTCCCCGCATGGTCTTCGGCGAAACGGAACTGGAACAGCTCCGGAAGGATTGCCTGCTGATCGAACTGGGCTCTCTGCCCGGCGGTATCGATGAGAAAGCCGCCGGAAAGCAGGGCAGGCAACTGGTCAGGGCACTCTCGCTGCCGGGCAAAACGGTGCCTGATTCTGTTTCGGAATGGCTGGCGGAGCTTGTCCTGGAAAAGGAGGCTGCGATCTGTGAAAATAGCTGACCCTGTCCGGCTGGGATTCTGCCTTACCGGATCTTTTTGTACCTTTGAGGAAGTGTTCAGACAAATGGCCCGCTGCAGAGAACTGGGCTATGATATCCTTCCTGTTTTTTCGGAACATGCCGCCGGCATGGATACCCGCTTCGGAAAAGCCGCCGATCATCTTGCTCTGGCGAGAGAAATATGCGGCAAAGAACCGATCTGTACCATCTGTGACGCGGAACCCATCGGCCCCTCAGACATGATCGATATTCTGGTAGTGGCGCCCTGTACCGGCAACACATTGGCGAAACTGAACCTGGCCATCACCGATACTGCCGCCACCATGGCGGTCAAAAGTCATCTGCGCCGCGGAAGACCCGTAGTCGTGGCTCCTTCCACCAACGACGCCCTGAAAGGAAGTGCCAAAAACATCGGCGCTTTGCTTTCCAGGGCACATTTTTACTTTGTTCCTTTCCGGCAGGATAACCCGAAGGGACAGCCTGCGTCGGTGGTGTCCAGTTCCAGAAGGATCCTTGCGTTT
>JAFQND010000312.1 GCA_017396055.1 Oscillospiraceae bacterium | reverse complement strand
GGTATAGCCGATCTTTTGCTGAAGCTCTTCCAGCAGTGCATTTTCCAACATGTCTGTCATTTTTGTCACTCGCTTTCTGCGGCGCTTCTCATGGCTGGGGAAAATCGCTTTTCCATAGCCATCAAAAGCAGCGCTTTTGATAGTGGACGGTCAGAGGGCCGCCCCGTATTTTTTGATCATATCACGCAGGAACTGTTTGACCTCTTCTACGCCCTTCATCCGGATGGCTTCCTTTTCGGGTGTCCGGGGCAGCGTCACCGAGATACTGTCCATGGGGAAACCGGGATGGACCGGTGCGACCTGCTCGTCCACCAGATAAAACGCCCAGGCAAGGGTAGCTTCGCGGGACAAGAGAATTTTTTCCGTCTTTCCTTTTCCGAAGGAGATGGCATAGCCGTCATACCAGGCAGCAAGTGCCTTTCCGCCCAGCTCGCGGGCAAGGGCACGGTAATGGGTGATCATCTCTTCGTCGGTCAGTTCCCTGCCGCCCACCCTGCGGACGTAAAGTCCGGGCTGACGGGGGTCGTCCATGGGCAGGTCGAGAAAATACAGACCTGCGTCGCCGGAAATGACGGGTTTCCCCAGCTTTTCGGCGTAATATTCCGCCTTGATGGCGGCGTTTTCGGCGGGGTCGGCGCCGCTTTCCTCCACTTCGCAGGGGATCCCTGCAAGTTTCAGGGTATGTTCCTCATCCAGCAAAGAGCCGAAAGAACGCAGCTTTGCGGGATTGTTCGTACCTATGATCAGTTCCATTTCTGCTCCTTATACTGTCTGATGGCTTCGTAAAAATAGCGGGTCAGCTTTTCGCGGTAATCATTTTCCAGTTTTTCCCGTTCAGGTGTCCTGGGCAGCCACTCGGAGATGCAGTCGATGGGCATGCCGGGGCTGATGGGTTCCTTCTGTTCGTCCAAAAGCCAGAAAGCCCAGACCATCCGGTCTTCCTCCGGCATGAGAAAGCAGGTGTTCTTTCCCTTTCCGAAAGAAATGGCATAACCGTCGTACCAGGCAGCCAGCACTCTGCCGCCGAATTCCCGGGCGATCGAACGGTAGTGACCGACCATCTCTTCATAGGTCAGCTCTTTTCCGCCCACCCTGCGGACAAAGAGACCGGGCTGACGGGGATCATCCATGGGCAGCTCAACAAAATACAGACCCGAATCCTCAGCAACGGAGGGAAGCCCCGTCTTTTCTGCACAGTACTCTGCTTTGATCAGTGCATTGGCCGCAGGGTCAGCGCCGTTTTCTTCCACATCGATCTCTATATCACAGTTTCTCAGTTCACAGCCGGTTCCCTCGAAAAAGGGTTTCAGGTGAGCGAGTTTTCCGGGATTGTGCGATGCAAGGATCATTTCCATGGATTAGCTCCTTATTCCAGGCCCAATTCGGCCGAGATGGCATCGAAGCGGGCTTTTTCCTTGATTTTGACCGGAACGGTCGGGTCATAGAGGCCGTGCTGCAGCACATCGGCATCGATCAGGATCTCCGACAGAAGCGGATGGCTCCCTGCCTTGTCGCTGTGTTCATAGATCGCTCTGCAGATGCGGTACTGTTCCTCTTCGGTGACGCCGCACAGCTCCAGCACGGATTTTGCCAGAGGAGGGCAGCGGTGGGCATGATCTTCGGTATCGCCCGAAACATAACCGTAATAGTCATGGAGCATTCCCGCCATGGCAGCAAGCTCCGGATCAGCACCTCTGCGCTTTGCCAGCAGTGCCGCCAGAGACGCCACACCGTAAAGATGCTGATAGGCTTCCCTGACAGGATTCATCTCACCGAGCACTGCGTCAACAATGTCGTGCAGCTTATCCAGACGGCTGTTATCCGGCCGTTTTTCCGCGGTCTTCACCGCGATCTCTTTTGCCAGAGCGATCCGGGGAGCGGTCTCTTCTGGCCAGGTGCGTTCAGGAGCCTTCAGATCCACAGCGCCGAAGATCAGATTCTCCAGCGCGTCCAGTGCCTTCATCCGGACAGCTTTTCTGCGTACGGCAGAGCTGCCGTCTTTCTCTCTCAGGCCGAAATATTCCCCGCTGTCCGCTTCGATTGAAATGCAGTGAAGGGGTTTTCCGGGACTTGAAGGGCCCTTCGGCTCATCCACAAGATAAAACTGCCAGGACTTAGGCTGACCTTCCCGGTCATCGCCGGAGATCACTCTGCCGTCAGGCATCGCCGCGGCAAAGCCGGTGACCCACTGACAGAGAACGGGATGCCCCATCTCTCTGACAAGATCTATATAGTGAGCGGTCGTTTCTTCATCGGAAAGGCGCCTGCCGTTCACCCTGCGGACATGCAGCCCCGGCTGACGAGGATCGTCCATGGGCAGTTCGGCAAAGTAAAGTCCCGAGTCAAACGAAATGGTCGGCAGCCCGGAAACTTCAGCATAGGCTCTGGCTTTGATGGCGGCATTTTCGGCAGGAGAGCCGCCGTTTTCATCGGGATCGATGGCATATTCTTCGCCGCTTTTACAGACCATTCCCCGCTCTTTTGCCAGGGGGATCATGTCCAGAATCTTTCCGGGGTTGCCAGTGCCGATCAAAAGGTCGATCATACTTCCTCGACCTTTTCGGCAGCTTTTGCTTTCAGGACAGCCAGAGCGGATTCGATCTCACCGGTAACATTGGACTCAGCAAAAGTTCTTGCCTGACGGATGGCGTTTTTGAATGCCTTGGCATTGGAGCTGCCGTGGGCCTTGATGACCGGCTTGGCAGAACCCAGCAGAGGTGCGCCGCCGTGCTCGGTATAGTCCATCGAAGCCTTGAACTCCTGAACCTGTTTTTTCAGAAGCAGTGCACCGATCTTGGTACCGAGATTGGCAAGGAACATGCCTTTGAGTTTTTTGCCGAAAGAGGAAGCCAGACCTTCGGTCAGCTTCAGGATGATATTGCCGGTGAAACCGTCAGCAACTACCACATCGGTATCGCCGGTGGGGATCTCACGGGCTTCGACGTTGCCGATAAAGTTGATGGGAGCTTCTTTCAGCATGGCGTATGCACCCAGCTGCAGCTCGCCGCCCTTGGTGTCCTCGGTGCCGATGTTTGCAAGACCGACTTTGGGCTTTTTGATACCCATGACCTTTTCCATGTATACGCTGCCCATCAGACCAAAGTGGGTCAGGGTCTCGGGCTTACAGTCGATATTCGCACCGCAGTCCATCAGCAGATAATAACCGTGCAGGGCGGGAATGAGCGAAGCCAGACCGGCGCGCTTGATGCCCTTGATGCGCTTGATGATGAAGTTTGCACCCACAACAATAGCACCGGTGGAGCCTGCAGAAACAAAAGCATCGCCTACACCTTCCTTCAGCAGCTGGAAAGCCACCGCCATGGACGACTGGGACTTGGCCTTCAGAAGGCTGACAGGATCATCATGCATGCCGATAACATCGGGAGCGTGGTGGATCTCGATATTTTTCAGAGAGATATTGTTTTCGGCTGCCACAGCTCTGAGCTTCTGCTCATCACCGGTGACGATCAATTCAGCGCCGTACTCCTCTACCGCAAGGGCACAGCCCTCCAGTACGCTCAGGGGCGCGTTATCTCCGCCGAATCCGTCTACAATAATTTTCATATGTACCTGCTTTCTTGTTTACGGGGTGGGTTGTCAGGAAGGGGTACCGGGCAGCAGAATATCGATACTGCCCGAAGCCTCTTTCGCCAGCATTTTGACCCGCCAGCGTCCCGACGATAAATCTTTTGTAATGGAAAAATCTTCCTTGCCGTCTGCGGCGTCAAAGAAAACCTCCGCACCGGAGGAAGAGACAAGGACAAGTCTGAAACCGCCCTCGGTGACCTGCACACTTCCCTCGATGGTAAATTCTCCGTCTGCCGGATCGTTATTGGAATCCCAGATGGTATCTGCACCGGTGAAATCGGTAAAATCGGCTTCATACCGGGTGTCAGTCACATGTTTGATATGCTTTTTGTAAAAATAGCTGTCTGCCGCCATCAGCACCTTATCTTCGGCATCATACATGGCCAGCTGAAAATCGCTGGGTCCGCAGCCGGAGAGAAGACCGCAGCAGAAAACTGCTGTCAGCAGACCTGCGAGAAACTTTTTCATGCCTTCGGACCTCCTTCGGGAAGACCAACGCGGGCAAGCTCTGCTTTGAACGAAGCGATACCCTTTTCGGCCAGAGCCAGATAACGGTCCTTTTTCTCTTTGTACCGCTCGGTCAGCTTGGGAAGGATGCCCATATTGGCACCCATGGGCTGAAAATCGCCCACTTCGTTGACCACATGATCGGTCAGTGCGCCCAGCATGGTGTCACAGGGCAGCTCCAGCATCGGAAGACCCAGAAGCTTTCTCGCCAGATGATGACCGCACAGAAGTCCGCTGGCCGCCGATTCCACATATCCCTCAACGCCGGTCATCTGACCTGCGAAATAGATATTTTCGTTCGCTTTGAGATTAAAGGTACGGGTCAGCAGTCTGGGTGAATCGAGGAAGGTATTGCGGTGCATGACGCCATATCGGACGAACTCGGCATTCTGAAGGCCGGGGATCAGCGAGAAGACCCGCTTCTGTTCGCCCCATTTGAGGTTGGTCTGGAAGCCGACCAGGTTATAAAGGGTTCCCTGTTCGTTTTCCTTGCGCAGCTGTACCACCGCCCAGGGACGATGACCGGTACGGGGGTCGCGGAGACCGACCGGTTTCAGAGGACCGAAACGGATGGTTTCGGGACCGCGTTTTGCCATGATCTCCACGGGCATACAGCCCTCATAAACTCTGAAGCTGTCCTTCTCGAACTGATGAAGCTCGACTCCTTCGGCCGAGACGAGTGCCTCGTAAAAGCGATCGTACTCTTCCTGATTCATGGGGCAGTTGAGATAGTCGTCGTCGCCGTGTCCATAGCGGGAAGCGGCAAAAACGATGGAGCGGTCGATGCTCTCGGCGGTGATGATGGGTGCGGCGGCATCAAAAAAGCTGAGCCTGCCACTGCCGGTGATACGGACGATCTCCTCTGCCAGAGCGTCGGAGGTCAGAGGTCCGGTGGCCACGATGACGGGGCCTTCGCCGATG
>JAFQND010000311.1 GCA_017396055.1 Oscillospiraceae bacterium | reverse complement strand
GGGGCAGTTTTCTTTGGCATTGCCGATCAGATCCTTGCGGATGATGACGACGGTCAGACCTGCGGGGCCCATGTTTTTCTGTGCGCCGGCATAGAGCATACCGAATTTGGAAACATCGATGGGCTCAGACAGAACACAGGAGCTGATGTCGGCGACCAGAGGAACGTTGCCGGTATCGGGCAGTTCGGGGAATTTGGTGCCGTAGATGGTGTTGTTCATGCAGATGTGGAAGTAATCGGTGTCGGGATTGAAAGTCGCGGGATCAAGCTCGGGAATATAAGAGAAGGTCTTGTCGGCGGAAGAAGCGACCGCTTTACAGCCGTCGCCCAGAAGCTTTTTGGCTTCGGAGTAAGCTTTCTTTGCCCACTGACCGGTGATGACGAAATCGGCCTTGCCGGTCTTGCCCAGATTCAGGGGGACCATGGCAAACTGGGTGGAAGCGCCGCCCTGCAGGAACAGGACTTCATAATTATCCGGGATTTCCATTACTTCACGCAGCAGAGATGAACAGCCATCGATAATGGACTGGTAGGTCTTAGATCGATGGGACATCTCCATGACCGACTGACCTGAACCTTCGTAGTCCAGCATCTCCGCTGCTGCTTTAGCCAGAACAGCTTCGGGAAGCATCGAGGGGCCTGCACTGAAATTGTAAACTCTGCTCATGATTGTGTACCTCCAAAATGAATGTTGCGCCCGCGGATGGCTGTCGCGGGTGACCGCCTGTGTATTTCTCAAGAGGACAGGTATTTGTTTGAGAAAAACAGGTGGTATGCGATTTATTATACTACAGTGATACAGGAAATGCAAGCATGAAATGCTACTTTTTTGGTGTTATTCTCATTTTTGGTGAATTGAACTTATTTTCACAAAGTTTTTGTATGCTTTGACCTGCTAAACCGATAAAATCCCGATGTGTTCACAATAATTTGACGGAACGGGCGGCGTGCGCACGAGAATATAAAGAAAAGAGAATAAACTTTGCGGAAAATGGAAATACTACCTCCGAACAGAACGGCAGACGCCGATGACCATAGTTCTTGAAAGGAAGGATCTCATGAGAAAAACAGGAATGCGCCGAAAGGCAGCAGGATTTTATCTGGCGATGGCGGTCAGTGTCGCTGCACTGGGGGCAGTGGCCTGGCTGATGTCAGCGGAACTGGAGACAGAAAAACAGCCTTCTCCCCAGCTGACGGCAAGCGTCCCCTCGTCCGAACCGACAGAGGAGGTGCTCATCCCCAAGCGGGATGTACCAAAGGAAGAAAGCTCTTCCCGCCCGGAAAACTATGTGGTCAGCTTCCCAAAAGAGACTGAACGCCGTGAGGAGTCTTCTGAGAGCGGGTCCCTGACCGCCGAACTGCCCGTGGAGGATGTCGAGACAGCCGCACCGGCAGAGAATATCCCGAAGGAAGAGGAGAAGCCTCTTACCTGGGCGAGCCCGGTGGACGGCGGGAAGATCACCAATCCCTACAGCGGCGGCGAGCTGGTAAAATCCCGGACGCTGGGAGAATGGCGGACCCATGACGGTATCGATATCTCAGCGGCAGAGGGCGATGCGGTAAAGGCTGCCGCCGACGGTGTGGTGAAGGATGTCCGCAAGGATAACCGCTGGGGCTGGACGATTGAGATCGAACACGGCGGCGCGGCAGACGATGTGATCGTCGCTCTCTACTGCGGGCTGGACGAAGCGGTGAAAGCGGCGGTCGGTCAGCAGGTAAAACAGGGCGATGTCATCGGCAAGGTGGGCAATTCCTCTGTCATGGAGGCGTCGGAAGAACCTCATATCCATCTTGGCATGAAACAGGGCGGCAAGTGGATCGATCCGGCGGAAGTGCTGGGATTTTAAGCGGGTGTTCTTCACATTTTCAAGGGGAAGATGTGAAGAAGTCGGCCGCTTTATTCTATGCAGGAAAAACAAAAAGGACCTTCCGAAAAGGAGGGTCCTTTTGTTTTAGGTACAAAGTGCTTCCGTGCCTCAGAGCCTTCCGCGCTTTTCTGCCCAGTGGTGGGCATAGCTTCCGGGATCGGCAAAGATGCGGGTATGTTCGGGGAAGGCGTCGCCGGCGATCTCGGTGACGGAGGAGGGGATGCGGATCTCTTTCAGATTGCTGCAGTCGGCAAAGGCGCGGCGCTCGATCCGGACAAGGGTATCGGGCAGAGAAACCTCGGTCAGCCTGCGGCAGTGCATGAAAGCTTCGCAGCCAATGACTTCGTTGCCGGGTTCAATGATCAGTGACTGGACGGAAGAACCTTTGGCATAGCGGGCGCGGATCTTCGGCAGGGCGTTAAAGAGGATGGTGACCTCGCCGGTGAGACCTTTAATGTCCAGGAAACCCGGCTGTACTGGAACCACCGGTGACTGATATCGTATCTTTGTGAAGCGGGCGGTGCGGTGAGGGTAGCATGGAAGGGAAGAGCGGTCGTGCCGATAGAATAGATCTGCGGCAGATAGAAGTGCCGGGCAGGGCAGTCATAGAAAGCATATCTGTCGACCTTGTAAGCGGAGGGAATCACGATCGGGGAAGAAAGGGAGGTGCAGCCATTGAAGGCACCTGTTTCGATCTGTTTAAGGGAGAGAGGGAAGAAAACCGATCTCAGGCTGCGGCAGTTCCGGAAAGCGTCTTTTTCGATCAGGGTGACGCCTTCGGGGATGACGATCTCTTCCAGAGCGGTACAGCCGCGGAAAGCTTCGGCGCTGATCTCGGTCAGGGTGGAGGGGAAAACGACCTGTTTGAGCGAAAAGCAGTCCATGAAAGCTTCACGTCTGATTTCGGTGACACCTTCGGGGATGACGATCTTTTCCAGAGCGGAGCAGTCTTTGAATGCTGCCGCACCGATCGAGCGGAGCGACGGGGGCAGACCGACCTTTTTCAGATTTTTACAGCCCATGAAGGCTTCAGCGTCGATCTTTCTGACACCTTTTCGGATCCATGCTTCCGGACGGGGCGAACCGCGATAGGCACCTGCGGGAATATAATCTTTCTGGGGGATCTCGAATCTGCCCTGTTTCAGAAGATGTTTTTCCTGCAGGATATCACAGCAGCGTTTGACCTTCTGTTCGGCCTTCACCAGCAGCCGATAGGGGAACCACAGGATCAGATGCAGAAGATAAAGCGGCAGTACGAGGACCATGACGATACAGAAGAAGATCAGTTCCGGAACATAGCGCAGTTTCTTTTCACGCAGGCGATCTTTTAGTTTGTGTCTCCATCTCTCCAGCGAACGGATATTTACGACCACTATGACAAAAGGCAGGGAGAGATAGATGAGTATCAGATGCAGCAGCCTGCAGAGCAGGTAGAGAAGAAAAGTCACGTTGTCACCTCCGGTGTGTGTTGATAAATGAACGGCGGAGGGGTCTGTTTTTCGCAGAAAACTCCCTCCGGAGGCTCTTTCTGCTGATTACAATATATCACACCGCCTTAAAAAAGTAAATCCGGCTTCTCCATAAATACAAACGCCGAAAGTTTTCGCGGGAAGGGGTTTGGGGAAGGGGGCCTTTTTCAAAAGGCCGCCTTCTCCAATATATCCGAAAAAGAAAGAGCTCCCTCGAAAGAGGGAGCTCTCGTATGCGTTACTTCTTATTTGAAGTACTCGACGCCGCTTCTGAAGATCATCTGATCCTTCGAGCCGTCGATATTCTTGGAGATATAGCTGCCCATACGTTCGCTGTGGCCCATCTTGCCGAAGACGCGGCCGTCGGGAGAGGTGATGCCCTCGATAGCCATGACAGAGGCGTTGGGGTTGAAGCGGATGTCATAGGTGGGAGCGCCGGTCAGGTCAACATACTGGGTAGCGATCTGGCCGTTGGCTGCCATGACTGCCAGCTGTTCGGGAGTGGCGACAAAGCGGCCCTCACCGTGGGAGATCGGGATAGCATGGATATCGCCGACCTGTACATTGTACAGCCAGGGAGACTTGGTGGAAGCGATTCTGGTGTTGACCATCATCGACTGATGGCGGCCGATGGAGTTGAAGGTCAGGGTGGGAGAATCATCTTCCATCTCGACGATCTCGCCGTAGGGAACGAGACCCAGCTTGACCAGTGCCTGGAAGCCGTTGCAGATACCGAGCATCAGACCGTCGCGGTTCTTCAGGAGCTCATGGACGCCGTCCTTGATGCGGGGGTTGCGGAAGAAGGCGGTGATGAACTTG
>JAFQND010000310.1 GCA_017396055.1 Oscillospiraceae bacterium | reverse complement strand
GAATATTTCGGCTTCTTTGATATTTTCGGCAAGGGCGCAGCTTTCGCCGGCACTATGCTGATGGGTATCTCCACCCAGCTGAGCGGTACTTCCCGTACCGGTGTCATCCTCATCGCTGTGATGTTCGTCGTCGGCTGGATCCTGTTCAGGGCCGCCGTGCGTGAAGCCGAAAAAACCAAATCGTAAGAAAGGAAGATCCCGATGATCACTTCAGCTGTCCATCAACTGGCGGAACAGATCGTCACCCTCTGTCTTCCGGAAGAGATCTGGCTGTACAGCCGCAAGGTGGATCTGAACGGCGAGACAACGAGCTTCAAACTCTGTGTCGTCACCGCTTCTGAAGACAAGGCTTCGGTCGAGTCTGATATCTATCTTCATCTGGATTGTCCCGTTCCCTATGATGTAATCGTCTATACGGCAAAGGAATGGACTGAGGCAGGTCAGAACCCCCATTCCTTCGCCCGCTCTATTCTGACGAAAGGACACAAACTCTATGGGAAGACGGCGGACTAACAACCGGGACAGTCGGCGCTATACCGACTGGCTCAATGCAGCTTATGATGACCTGCGGGCTGCAAGGGCTCTCTCAAAGGACGATACGCTGAACAACGCCACCGCCTTTCACTGTCAGCAGTGTGTGGAAAAGGCGCTGAAAGGCTTTATTCTCTCCCGCACCGGAAACGGTGTGGATGGTCACAACCTGACCTGGCTCTGCAAACGGGCAACCAGCCTGGACAAGCGCTTCAGCCAATGGCTGGACGAGAGCGCAAAGCTCAACAAATATTATATTGAAACGCGTTATCCCACCGATATTCCCACCGAGATCGAGGATTCTTATATTCCGAAAGTGGTAAGTATGACAGAAGATGTCTTTGATTATATCGTTGACCGGCTCGGCGTCAGAGACCAGCTGGATCAGTGGGAAGCATATTAAACGACAAACTCCCCCTCGGACGAGGGGGAGTTCTTTTATCTCATATCATCTTCCAGCGAAGAAAGCATCAGGCGGATCATCTCCTGAAGTCCGGATTCGCCCGGCGCAGGCTCGCCTGCATTGAAATCATAGGCAGAAGAACACTCGAAAGTGGGAGGAAGTTCACGCAGCAGCGGGAACCGAAGCTGTACCGTATAGCCGGCATCGCCCGGTGTGCGTCCCAGCATCCAGCTGCCTTCGACCGATTCCATCAGACGTCTGAGCCTTCTGGCGGCAAAATTGGCAGGGGTAGGAAGCTGATGACCGGAACAGAGCGGCAGCGATTCATAGGCTTCCAGCTGTGCGGGATCGGTTTCTCTGTCTCTCAGACGGATGGCGAACATGCCGTCATCATTCCAGACCTGCAGGAAAAGCTGGTTGCTTCCGCACAGGAGAGCCGAAACGGCGGCGATCCTGACCATTCCCAGAAAAGCCAGAGCGAACCGTTCTCTGCTGCAGCCGATCAGATTTCCGCAATCGGCCGCATTCCAGTCACAGGTCAGTTCCAGCGGGATAGAGTCTTCTTTCATAAGCAGATCGATATCACGGATCAGCAGGGGCAGGAATCTGCTGATATCCATCTGTTCACCGTCTTCTCTTCCGTCAGGAGCGATACTCTCCTCCGCCTGCAGCACACAGCGCATCAGCGCGTCACAATCCTTTTCGGCACCGCTGATCCAGGTGATCTGACGGTCCAGTTCGGCGGCAAGGCGGGGCACATTACCGCTGTAGTCAGCCTGAATATCCGAAAGGCCGCTGCGGGATTCGCTGACAAGGCTCCGGATACGGCCAATCTTCTCACGCATCTGCATGGCGAGCAGCGCCATATAATCAGACATGTTTCCGACAGAGACGCTCTCGGCGGTAATTTCGGCAATATAGAAAATCTCATCCGGATCGGATTCTTCAAAACGGGAAACACGCGCGCACAAGCCGCCTGTCAGCGGAAGCAGACAGGTATCACCCAGACAGCCTGCGTCAAAGCCGGGAAAAACCACCGCAGCGCTCTGACCCTCTATCAGCATGGGCAGCATCTGAGAGGCGGGCTCATTGGCCCACAGGATCTTTCCCTCACGGGACAAACAGATATATCCCCGCTCTTTTTCCAGGGTATAGGCCTGTTTGAAAAGTTCATTCTTTTTCAAGGGAGTCTATCCTCCGTTCACGGGGACAGATACTGATAAGTCCCCAGATTAAACACATTATACCCTTTTTCCCGTCAAAAGTAAAGAAAAAGACAAGAAAAAACAGGCTTTACTTTTCCGTTCGCCGGCGGTACAATAGAGGTACAGATATATTCCCACAGAAGAAAGGGGAATTTGCATGGTACAATTCGGCAATGACTGGGATCACCTTCTTGAAGGCGAATTCCAAAAAGAATATTATCTGAAACTGCGGCAGTTTCTGAAGCAGGAGTATAAGACCCGCACCATTTATCCCGATATGTACGATATCTTCAACGCGCTGAAATACACGGCATATAAAGACGTCAAGGTGGTCATTCTGGGTCAGGACCCCTATCACGGCCCCGGACAGGCACATGGCCTTGCTTTTTCGGTTCAGAAGGGCGTTCCGGCGCCCCCTTCGCTGCAGAATATCTTCAAGGAGCTGCAAAGCGATCTGGGTGTGACCCCTCCCTCCCACGGCTGTCTTGTGGACTGGGCAAAAAACGGCGTACTGCTTCTGAACACTGCCCTGACCGTCCGCGCGGGACAGGCTGCTTCTCACAGGGGCATGGGCTGGGAGTATTTTACCGACCGGGTCATCGAACTGCTGGATGAACGGGAAGAGCCGATGGTCTTTTTATTGTGGGGTTCCCACGCAAAACAGAAGGTGCCGCTGATCAAGAGCGGACGGCACCTGATCCTGACCGCAGCACATCCCAGTCCCCTGTCTGCCTATAACGGATTTTTCGGCTGCCGGCATTTTTCTTCGGCGACCCATTTTCTCAACAGAAACGGCGTTCAGATGGACTGGCGCATCTCTGAATAAAGAGCGGCATGCCGCTTGAGATAATGACAAAGGAAAGGAATCTTACCCATGAAAGACAATACCTGCATGTACTGCACCGAAAACCAGGCTCTCCATGACATCATGATCCCCATCTGTGAGCTCCCCGCTTCCACCCTCTATCTCTTCCGCAATCAGTCCTATGAAGGCCGCTGCATCATCGCCTATAAGGACCATGTCAACGAGTATTTTGATCTCTCTCCCGAAGAGACTGCCGCTTTTGCCATGGATATGCGCACCGTATCTGCGGCACTGAAAAAAGCATTCAATCCCAAAAAGATCAATCTTGGCATGTACAATGACAAGGGCGGTCATCTCCATTGCCATATCGTACCCAAATATGAGGGCGGTCTCTCCTTCGGCAGCACTTTTGAAATGAATCCCTCCCCCGCTGTTCTGCTGACCGACGAGGAATATGCCGCTATCATCGAAAAGATCAAAGCCGCACTGTAAAAACGAATGACCCGCCTCCTTTCGGGAAAGCTAAAAGCCGACCGAAAGGAGGTCTTTTTATGTTCAAACACGAAAAACAATACCTGCAGCCGGTAAAGATCCAACGGCCCAACCCTGCCTATGCCGCTCTTTTACAGGAGCAGCTGGGCGGCCCGCAGGGAGAAATGAAAAGCGCCATGCAGTATTTTGCCCAGAGCATGCGCATCCGCGACGATGAGGTACGCGACCTGTTTCTGGATATCGCAGCGGAAGAACTCTGTCATATGGAAATGGTGGCAGCTGCGGTGAGCCAGCTCAACGGCTGTGATCCCGATAAAGCAGGAACTGCACCGGGTAATGTGGAAGCAAAAATCCTCACCGGCGGCGCACCGATGCTCGCCAACGCAAGCGGTTTTCTCTGGACTGCTGCCTATGTCAACGTCACGGGTGATCTTGCGGCGGATATCCTTTCCAATATTGCAGCGGAGCTGCGGGCAAAGGTGGTCTATCAGCATCTCTACCGCCAGATCGATGACAAGGGAGTCAAAGAGATGATCGACTTTCTTCTGAACCGTGAGGAAGCCCACAATACCCTCTTCCGCGAGGCATTCAACCGGATTCAGGATCAGTCGGCAACGCTGGAACACTGGGGAGAGACCAAAGACAGCAGGATCTATTTCGACCTGTCGCATAAAAGCCCCGAAAACAGCAAGTTCTTTGACCCCGGGAAAAAACAGCCGCCCGAGTTCAGAATGTGATTGACTTTTTCACCCCTCCGGAGTATCATGAAGTCAGAACTATCCGGAGGTCTGTCATATGAAAAAGCTTCTCTTTATCGGCAACAGCCACACCTATGTCAACGCTCTGCCCCACCTTGTGGCAGAACTCTTTCGTATCTATGAAAATGAAGAAGTGATGCCGGTCATGCTGACCCAGGGCGGTGTCACCCTCCGCTGGCATTCTGACCAGGACCAGACCGCCTTCAACATCCGCTATGGCAAATATGATTATGTTGTCATGCAGCAGGCGACCCACCCCTTTGACGGTGCAGAATGTCTGCTCAGAGGCGCACAGATGCTGCTGCCCCTGATTCGTCAGAGCGGCGCAGAGCCTGTCATGTATATGACCTGGGCAGCCAAAGCCCGCCCCGAAGATCAGAAGGAGCTGACCGATGCCTTTACCATGGTTGCCGAAAAGGAAAACACCCTTCTCGCCCCCGCCGGCGTTATCTGGGAGAAGATGCTCAAAGCACATCCCGAGGCTCCTCTCTTTGCGGCAGACGGCGCTCATGCCGGCATGCTGGGCTCTTATCTGGCGGCGGTGAGCATCTTCATGGCCATGACCGGAAAGAAAGAGCTTTCTTTCATTGACGACTCCTTCTATGCTGAAAAAGAGCTGGACACCGACCTCTGTAAAGAAGTCCACCGTCTTGCATCCGAAACAATGGCATAACAAAAAGCCGGGACGAATCGTCCCGGCTTTTCTGCGCCCGGAAAAGGTTATTTTGTCAGGGTATATCCCTGTTCGTGCATCCATGCACTGTATTCGGGATAGATGAGGAAGCTGTTGCCGTCAACGATCAGCACGTCGCGGGGCTCTTCGCTGATATAGTGGGAGCTTGCTTTGCTGCGCAGGACATCCAGCTCTCTTTCGGAGATCATGACTCTGCACTCGTTGTAGCCCATCTTCTCGAAATCGGACTGCCAGGAATCATAGCCGCCGAAGTAGAACAGCTCTTTGCAGTCTTTCCAGAAGGTATCCCGATCGTCCGCACGGAGGACGGCGATGGTATGTTCATAGACCTCGGTGCCATAGGCGATCTCATAATCGATCGTGGGTTTGGTTTCTGTCACAGCAGTGGTTGTTTCATTCCGGGCAGAGATAATATCCTGCCCAGCAGAAGAAATGTACTGTTCATAATCGATTGCATAACCATGCTGCTCCATCCAAACGATGGTATTGCGGTCCCGCTCGTAGATTTTCATCGAGTAATTACTCATATTCTGTCTTCCGGTTTCCATGATGGGATACAATTCCAATTCAGAGATGGGGGTGGACTCGGGGTGGACATTCCAATCATCGGGACGAGATTCCAGGTCGGCGATCATGGCCTGTGCCAGACTAGCGGCGACTTCATTCTCAATATCGGTGCCAAACCATCCATCAGAACGGTCAAGGCTGAAATTCCAACAATCAGCCTTATCAAAATCACCGTTTTCCAGTGCCTCTTTCAGACCGATCCACTGAAGATTGCGGTATTCGCCGCTTGCTGCCGCCTGATAGAGCGGCTGTGTCAGGGTCAGAGGAATATTGTTATATCTGCGGGAAACGGTGCGTCCGTCAAGCATGGTATATTTTACGGTCACCCGGCCGTTGCCGTAATCCCAGCCGTCGCCGGAACCGTCATCAAAGCGGTAGCGGATATAGCCGTCTTCGACAGGGGTCAGCTCATCGTCGAGGCCCATGGTATCATAGAAGTCCTCGATGGCTTTTTTATTTTCGACAATCGCCTCGTGTACCTCGATGACCCGCGCAATATTGGCTTCATCGGTCATGACAAAGGAGGAGGATAGATAGTTTTCGCTGCCGGCGTTCCACTGTACGGCAACCGATTTTACGCCGGCCGAAGGAACGTGATCTTCATAACCGAAGGTACCGGTCAGATGGGCAAGGCCATAGAACATTGCGACGGCGACCACGCCGCCAAGGCTGACCAGAGCGGTCTCTTTCACGCGGGAAAGACCGCGGTTGCGGACGGTATCCAGAATGAAGTAACAGAGTACACCCACAATGGCCGAAATAATGATCATCAGACCGCCGTAATCATCAAAGATCAGGCTGCAGCCGACGCCGGCGGTGATGGAAACCATCAGAGCTCCCACATAGAACAGGGGCCTGAAGGCAAAGGCAGAGCCTGCCGATTCGCTGCGGCGTCTGCGGTAAAGGATCATGCCAAAGAAGAGGGCAGCGGTGATGGTTGCCGCCTGCTGTACGATCACCTGCCAGCTGGTGGTCCCGTTTCCAAATACCACATTCACCAGAAGATATCCCGGGGCGAAAGCCGCAAGGAAACCGGGCACGCCCGATTCAATGGACTCCTCCCAGCCGAAGGTGAACTCGCCAAGGCTGGACATGACCGCAAGGATCAGCAGCGGATAAGCCAGCTGTGCAATGCCGAAATAAACGATGCTCTCAAAAAGGGTTCCGCAGTTGACCATGACAAAGACCATGGTGCTATAGAGAGCCAGCATACCCAGTGCGATCCAGAAAACTCTGCTGAGCATGCCGTTGGTACCGCTGTCCAGAACTTCACAGATAATACCGCAGGGGATACCCAGCGCAAGATAGGGCGCCAGAAGAATGGTGGCACCGCCCAGCACATTGCCCCAATAGAGCTTGTCGCGGGTGACGGGCATGGCGTGATAGACATCCACCGCCTGCCGGTTGTTGATGTAGGTGAACAGAAGCAGCGGCAGCAGACAGGAAAGGATCAGCGCCGCAAAATGGAAGAGCACTTCGGTGGAAAGACCGTGGAAATATCTCCGTTCGTATGTCATCCACTCGAGCACTTCGGGGAACAGAAAAACAGGGCCCGATACAAACAGCACCACGGCATAAAGGATAAACACGCTCTTATAGCGGCTGAGACAGTCGCGGTAAACGCTGCCAAGGCGGTTGAGTTTACTGGAAGATAACATTGGCGTCATATCCTTTCACCTCCATTTCGTAAAGGAACACTTCTTCAAGGGTCAGCGGATAAGCTTCCACTGCCGCGGGTTCATACTGTGCGAGAGCTTCTTCGACAGAGCTCATATCGCCTCTGACGATCAGCGTCCAGAATTTTCCGTGGCGCTCCATCGCCATGACTTCGAGGGAATTTTTCAGCTCTTCTTCGGTGACGGGCGAGAGGAATACCGCCTGCAGCTTATGAACTTCGCCCTTCAGGTCGTCCAGGTCTTTGCTGTACAGAAGCTTGCCCTTATGCAGGATACCAACGGTGTCACAGATCTCGTCCAGTTCGCGGAGATTGTGAGAAGAGATAATGACCGTCATCTCCCGCTCGGCGACCGTATCGGAGAGCACCTTGCGCACCACCTGGCGTTTGACAGGGTCAAGGCCGTCGAAACATTCGTCCAGCATCAGATAATCGGGCTTTGCCGCCATACCCAGAAGGAAGGCAGCCTGCCGCTTCATACCTTTGGAGAAGGTCGCGATCCGCTTGCGGCGAGGCAGCGAAAAAGCGTCACAGAGCCGCTCGTAAAGGCCCCGGTCAAAGGCGGGATAAAATCTTCCATAAAATGCCGCCATGGATTCCAGCGTGGCCTGCGGGACAAAATAGGGTTCGTCTGCCACAAGAAATACACGGGATTTCTGCAGAGGGTCTTCCCAGACGGGCATATCGTCGACGGTGACGAGTCCGCTGTCCTGCTGGAGAATACCGGCAATGATCCGCATCAATGTGGACTTGCCGGCGCCGTTGGAGCCAACAAGGCCGTAGATCGAAGCTTTCTGGATGGAAACACAGATGCCGTCCAGGGCTTTTGTTTCGTCGAAATATTTAGTCAGTTCCTGACAAAGAATCATGGTTTCTCTCCTCCCTGTTCATATACTGAAGCGATCACCTCAAGTGCTTCTTCACGGGTAAGGCCGACGCGGCGGGCCTTTTCGGCGGCAGTGGCCAGATTGGCTGCCGCTTCTTTCCGGACGCCGTTTGCTGCCAGCAGATCGCCGGAGACAAAGCTTCCTCGGCCTCCCATGGAATAGATCACGCCTTCGTTTTCCAGCTCCTGATAAGCTTTGGCGACTGTATTGGGGTTGATACCCAGTTCACGGGCAAGCGCTCTGACCGACGGCAGCTGTTCGTCCGGTGCAAGGACGCCCTCACAGGCGAGGCGGATAACCTCTTCTTTCAGCTGCTGATAGATCGGTCCGCCGCTGCGCAGATTGATCTGGATCAGTGACATACCGTTCCCCCTTTCCATAAGTGTGTTATCTGTACTATTTCATATAGTACAGTTGGTACGCTTTGAGTATAACAGTATCGGTCCTCTCTGTCAAGTTTTTTTTGAAAAATGGCAGAAATCCTCTTGACAAGCATGGTCTACAGTTGTAGACTATAGGTGTGGTCTACATCAGTAGACCACTTGGGAGGTATTATTGTGGAAGAATTGAAACTCTGTGAAAGCGACCACCGCTTTATGAACATCATCTGGGACCACGAGCCCCTCAGCTCGGGAAAACTGGTTTCTCTCTGTCTGGAAATACTGGGCTGGAAAAAATCCACCACCTATACCATGCTCAAAAGGCTTTGTGAGCGAGGACTTGTTCAGAACGAAAACGGTACCGTCTCTTCGCTGGCGGCAAGGGACGACGTCCGCGCTTTTGAAAGCGAACGGATCGTTGAACGCACTTTCGGCGGGTCGCTGCCGGGATTCCTTGCGGCTTTTCTGGGCGGCAAGACTATTTCCGACGAGGAGGCAGCAGAACTGAAACGGCTCATCGACGAACATCGGGAGGGATAATATGCGCTCTGTTTTTCTCGCTGTCCTCAATATGAGTATCACGGCGTCTTATGTCATCGGGGCGATCATTCTGATCAGGCTCTGTCTGAAAAAAGCGCCCCGGAAATATTCATATCTGTTGTGGCTGGCTGCCGGATTCCGGCTTTGCTGTCCGTTCAGTTTTGAGTCGGCACTGAGTTTATTCAGCCTCAGACGGATAACGGTCCCCAAAAAAGAGATCGATGTCACTGAAACGGTTATCGAGCATGTTCCCGCGGTCATTCCGGGCGACATCCCGACACAGCAGCAGCCGACCATTACCGTGACTCCTCAGGCCGGGCTTCCCGCTGTACAGGTCATCGATTTCGCACAGATCGCCGCAGTGATCTGGTGCATCGTCATGGCGGTCCTTCTGGGCTATGCGGTATTCAGCTGGATAAAGCTGAAACTGAAACTGCGCACCGCTGTCCGTTTTGACCATCATGTCCGTCAGGCCGACGGCATCCGTTCCCCTTTTATTCTGGGATTTTTCTGTCCGAAGATCTATATTCCCTTCGGACTGACCGGCGAACAGCTGGATTATGTGCTCGCCCATGAGAGGTTTCATCTGAAACGGCTGGACCATATCATCAAGCCGCTGGCATTTCTTTTGCTGTGTGTACACTGGTTCAACCCGCTGGTCTGGCTGGCATTTTATCTGATGAGCCGGGATATGGAGATGAGCTGTGACGAAAAGGTACTGGGCAGTAAAGATAATATCCGAAAAGCATACAGCAGTACCCTTCTCTCTTTTGCGGCGGGATGGAATTTTCCGATGCCCAGCCCTCTTGCCTTCGGCGAGAGCAGCGTCAAAAGCCGTATCAGGAACATTTTAAGCTGGAAAAAGCCGACCCTCTGGGTAACGCTTGCTGCAGTGGCGGTTTCTGCTACCGCGGTCATCTGCTGTATAGCCGATCCCGAAAGCAGGATCGAAAGCGCGGTTTCTGCCGCTTATCAGAATAGAGCTGTATCCGCCGAAGCGCGGGATGAGCTGGTGCGCATGATCAACAGCTCCGGTAAAACGACCCACGCAAAAAACTATGCCCGCTCTGCGGACGATGACAATATCGTCACTATCACATGCGAAGACGGCAGCTTTTATGAGCTTCATTACTGGTACAACAGCGGTTTTTCTTTCCTTAAGGGAAAAGAGGATGATTACACTTCGATCCTGACCCGGTATGATGCCGGCGGAAAAGCCGATCGCGCCTGGAAGATGGCCAATGATTTCGATGAACATTTTGAACGGTGGATGGAGTATAATCTCAACTACATCGCGCCGCCCTTCGGCCGCAGCTATCAGATCGCAAAAGGATTTATCTATGAAGATTCCGGCTATCCCGGCTGGAGTGCTGACGCACTGCCCCGCTTTGCTCTCACGGCCGACGGCGACCTGCAGCGGAAAACCGCCGGCAGCACCGAATGGGAGACCCTCGGCCGGATGGAACAGTTTGAACCGGACAAAGATAATTTCGACCGGTATATCTATGATGAAAACGGATGGAGCGAACTGCTGACGTCGGCGGCAAAACTCCGCCGGAACAACGCACAGGCATGGAAACTTTTTGCCGGCGAGGAACTTTACTATCTCTTCCGGCAGCAAGACGGCAGTCTTCTCCTTGCCGCGGGCTGGTATGATGCTTCTGAGGCAGAAGATCCCTTCTCTGACGATTCTGCCATCCGGTGGATCTTTACCCTGGAGGAAGAGAGCATCTTCGAGCAGCCTGAAGGTACCTATGTCTCCTGGCAGTGTCTGTATATGACGCCGCTCAGCTCCTATTATCCGGCGGGCGGCGACTCCGGTGAGCAGTATCTGATAGGTGCGCGCAGCT
>JAFQND010000309.1 GCA_017396055.1 Oscillospiraceae bacterium | reverse complement strand
TGCTGTACCGCGGCGAGCGCATAAGCGGCCGCATCTCCAAGGAGATGGACGAGAAGGTAGTGCGCAGCTGCCAGATGATATTCCAGGATCCCATGGCCTCGCTGAACGAGCGCGCCAAGGTAGACTATATCGTTTCCGAGGGCCTGTACAGCGGCGGCAAGCTGCCTGAGGAGGAGCGCAAGGCGAAGGTGGAAAAGGCGCTGATGGAGGTCGGTCTGCTGCCCGAATTCGCCAGCCGATTCCCGCATGAGTTCTCCGGCGGACAGAGACAGCGCATCGGCGTGGCCCGCGCGCTCATCATGCAGCCCGAGTTCATCATCGCCGACGAGCCCATCTCTGCGCTGGACGTATCCATCCGCGCACAGGTGCTGAACCTTTTGAGCGAGCTGCAGAAGGAGAGAGGGCTGACTTATCTGTTCATCTCTCACGATCTGTCGGTCATGCGCTTCATCTGCGACCGCATCGCCGTCATTCACAAGGGCGTGCTGGTCGAGCTGGCCGAGACCGAAAAGCTGTTCGCCCATCCGCTGCACCCCTACACCCGTTCGCTGATCTCCGCTATCCCGATCCCCGATCCTCAGCTGGAGAAACACAAAGTCCTGTTCACCTATGATCCCTCTGTGCACGATTACAGTGAAGACAAGCCCGAGCTCGTTGATATCGGCCACGGCCACTTCATCTACGGCAACAAGAAAGAGATCGAGGAGTACAAGGCTATCCGCGAAAGGGGTGAACCTCTCAAGAGCATCACCATCCTCAGCGAAGAGGAACAGGCAAAAAATCCCGCTTCTGAGCGTGAGATCATTCCTGCCAGCGAGTTCCTGCTGCAGACTCCTATCCACGACACCGGCAGCAAATGGTATGCCATCGGTTCCTTCTTCCTGCCTCCTGTCGGCCTGATCGCAGGCTTTATCTTCAAAAAGTTCAAGCATCTGCGCAACTATAAGGCATGCCTGAAGGGCGCACTGAGCGGTCTGGGTGTCTTTGTGGCGATTATCCTGCTGTTCTGCCTGCTGCTGGCTCTGTCTGTGCTGTAATATGAACAGAAGCCTCAGACCTCCGAAAAAAATCGAGGTCGGCACCGGCAACTTCAAGGTACGTATTATCCTGCTCATCATCTGTCTGATCGCCGCGGCCGTCTTTCTCGGCCGCGGCCTTCATCAGCTCTTAAACAGGCCGAGCGGCTGGCAGCAGGTCGAAAGTACCACCAAAGAAGTCAACTGCAGTGCTGATTTTACGCTGAACTACTATTTCGGCGATGCCGGGCTTTCGGTGTCCGCCGAATATCGTCAGATCGCTGCCCTGTACACCGAAGCCTGTGAAGAGGGCTACCGGTATTTCCATCGCGAGGGTGAGCTGAACGATCTCCTCCCCGGCGAAACGGTGACCGTCTCTGAACCTTTGTATGAGGCGCTGCGAACCGTACAGGACGCAGGCGACCGCAGCCTGTATCTGGCACCCGTCTATACCGAGTACGACCGGATCTTTCTTTGTGAGACCGAAGCGGAAGCAGTTCTCTATGACCCGGCCCGGGATGAAGAGATCGCGGCATATATCCGTAAGACCGCTGCTTTCTGCAATGACCCCGCCATGATCGATCTGAAGCTTCTGGACGGCTGTGCTGTCCGGATCGAGATCGCAGACGAATATCTCGCCTATGCCGAAGAAAACGGCATTGAGGAATTTCTGGATTTCGGCTGGATGAAAAACGCCTTCATCGCCGACCATATGGCCGAAAAGCTCATCGAAAACGGCTTCACCCGCGGCTATATCGCAAGCTATGACGGCTTTACCCGCAATCTGGACGAAAGCGGCACCCGCTACAGCCAGAATGTCTTTGTGAGAAATGGAAATCTCGTGGACATGCCCGCTGTGATGGAATATCAGGGTCCCATGAGCATCGTCTCCCTGAGGGATTACCCCATGGGCGACCTTGACCGCTGGCATTATTTTTCCTTCTCCGACGGCAGAGTTGTCAGTGTTTACCTCGATCCTGAGGGAATGAACCGCTTTGCCTGCCATGAGCTGCTGGCTTTCTCTGAAGCAAAGAGCTGTGCTGAAGTACTGATGGAAGCAAAATCTGTCTGGATGGCTGAAACGCTCGATGAAGCCCGCCTGTCCGGCACGGACGGCATTGGTTTTGTCTGGGCAGAAGACGGAACGCCCATCTGCAGCAGCGAGTCTGTCACCCTCACCGCACCGTAAAATTTCTCCCGCTGTCCAAATGGATGACGGGAGTTTTTTATTCGACAGAAAAAAAGATCCATGTTATAATCTAAAGAAAAGGAGGCGGAAGAGATGAAAGTTCAGATATTGGGTATCACAGCAGGCGGAGGGATCCCCTGTCCGTTCTGCAGCTGTGAAGTCTGTAGCGACGCAGTCAGAAAAGGATTGTTTTTCTCCCGGTGCTGTATCTGTGTCAATGACTCGGTACTGATCGATTTTCCCAACGAGATCCGCTATTTTATGGTAAAACACCGGCTGGATCTGAACCGTATATTCCATGTCTTTTTCACCCATTCCCACGGTGACCATTTCAATCCCATGGATATCACACTGAACGGCAGTATCAGAAGCACCACCTCTCTTTCCGAAGAAACACCCCTCACGATCTACGGAAACAAAACCGTTCTGAACCGTCTGTGGAAAAAGGACGACCCGCTCTGCCGGCTGACCGAACTGCACCCTTATGAATCCCACACAGCGGGCAGTATAACGATCACACCCATTCCCTCC
>JAFQND010000308.1 GCA_017396055.1 Oscillospiraceae bacterium | reverse complement strand
GTGAATAATATTGGAGTCGTCAAAACATCTTACAACGTGAACAATAGCGTCGGTCATGCGGATATTGGAGAGGAACTTATTGCCAAGACCCTCGCCCTTGGAAGCGCCCTTTACCAGACCTGCGATGTCAACAAACTCCAGCACAGCGGGGGTGAACTTTTTGGGGTTGTACATCTCAGCCAGTTTGTCCAGACGGGAATCGGGTACCGATACGACGCCGACGTTGGGTTCGATGGTGCAGAAGGGATAGTTGGCGGATTCGGCGCCGGCATTGGTCAGCGCGTTAAAGAGGGTGGATTTGCCTACATTGGGCAGGCCTACCATACCGAGTTTCATGAGAATTTCTCCTTTATTTTACGGGAGCGGTGCTCCCCTATTTTATGTAAATTTTATTCTTCCTCAGGGACGTAGATCGACATGCAGAGTCCCCCGCATCGGCTTTGCCGATGCATGGCAGCAATGCTCGCGGCTTTTCAGCCGCGCCATAAACCCTTCGGGTTTGGATGGACGCATTCCTGCACGGAAAGTTTACGCTTCCTCCGGAAGATAGATGGACATGCAAAGTCCGGTATCTTCCACACGGGTCTCTTCCGGCAGTCTGCGGAGGATCCATGCGACATAGATATCACCGGCACAGCCGCCCAGATGCATCACCATCGTCCAGTAAAGAACAAAGAACCAGCCGCTGCTTGTAAAGAGACAGATCACAGCGAGCACCGCCGTCAGGATCACTGTCGGGGCGAGGCCGATGATGGTATATTCCCTTTTGGGATAAGCCATTCCGGGATTTCCGGCATAGGCAAAGATACCGGTGAAGCCGTATTTGATTTTACCGGGGCTGTAGCGCTTGAAAAAGATGCCATGGATCAGTTCGTGAGAAAAAATCACAATACCGTAAAGCGGCAAAAGACAAACCATCGGCAGGATCGCCTTTGTCAGGCTGACGCCTGCTTCGTCGATATCGAGGAAAAGCGGAACGGGACTGACCTGTAAAAGAACAAGATAAAGAATACCGAACGGAATCAGCGGGATCAGCGCCGCGAGATTCAGCCACAGCGCCAGCCTGCCGTCTTTTTTCAGGTCGATGCGCCGGTAAAGACGATAGTTCCACAGAGAAGTGAGGGGAACAGCTTTCATAGCGAGCCTCCTGTGATAGATCAGTGTACAGATATCCGGAAAACCACAGATGCTCCGGCAGCGAGACATTGGCCGACTAAGATCGATTCAGGTTTTGCCTGAATCGATCGTGTCCGTTACATCGATTCGGGTGCAGTGATCTTCAGCAGAGTCAGCACATTCTTCAATGCGGTCTTTACTGCTTCACACAGGGCAATACGGGCATACATCAGGCTTTCGTCGCCGCAGATGACCTTGTGGCTGTTATAGAATTTATGGAACAGAGTCGCAAGATCGATGGCATAGCGGGTCATACGGGCGGGATCATAGTTCCTGGCAGCATCGGCAATCTCACCGGGAAGTTTTGCCAGATGGCGGATCAGCTCCACTTCCTCAGAGGCAGAAAGCAGATCCATTTCTTCGACAGATGCTTCTCTGGTCATGATTCCTTCGGCAGCAAGCTTTGCCGCGATGGAACAGATTCTGGCATGGGCGTACTGCACATAGTAAACAGGATTCTGGCTGGACTGTTCCACCGCCAGATCCAGGTCGAAGTCGAACTGAGAGTTGGCTTCGCGCAGGTTAAAGTAGAAACGTGCCGCATCGATGGGCACTTCATCCAGAAGGGTGACAAGGGTGATAGCCTTACCGGAGCGCTTGCTCAGCTTGACCACTTCGCCGCCGCGGACCAGACGGACCATCTGCATCAATACCACATCAAGCCGTCCGGCGTCAACGCCCAGTGCCTGCAGAGCAGCCTTGAGCCTGGGAACATAGCCGTGATGGTCGGCACCCAGCACATCAATGGCAAGATCAAAGCCGCGGGTGACCAGCTTGTTGTAGTGATAGGCGATATCGGGAACGACATAGGTAAAGAATCCGTTGGAGCGCACCAGAACGAAGTCCTTGTCGGCGCCGAACTCGGTGGCTCTGAACCAGAGCGCGCCTTCCTCTTCGTAGGTGTAGCCCCGCTCGGTAAGCATGTCCACGACCTTTTTGGCTTCACCGTTGTTGTGCAGAGTCGATTCGCGGAACCAGTTGTCATAATGGATGCGGTATTTGCCCAGATCGCGCTCGAGGCCTTCAATGTTCAGCGGGAGCGCATAGTCGACCAGCGCCTGACGGCGTTCCTCTTCGGGCACATTCACATAGGCATCGCCGTGAATGGCTGCGAAGTTTCTGGCATGCTCGATGATATCGGCGCCAAGGTAACAGTCCTCGGGCATCTCGATACCCTCTTTATACAGCTGCAGATAGCGCAGCTCGAGAGAGTGGCCGAATTTTGCCACCTGGTTGCCGGCATCGTTGACATAGAATTCACGGGAGACATCATAACCCGCCCAGTCCAGGACCGAAGCCAGTCCGTCACCGATGGCGCCGCCGCGGGCATTGCCGATATGCATGGGACCGGTAGGGTTGGCAGAGACAAACTCCACCATGACTTTTTTGCCGCCTCCGAAACCGGTACGGCCGTAGTTTTCCTTTTCTTCCAGAACAGTTTTCAGACTCTCAGAGAACCAGCAGCGGGAAAGAGTAAAGTTGATAAAACCCGCGCCGGCTACTTCTGCCTTTTCAAAGGCCGTTCCACTCAGATCCATGGCGGAAACGAGCACGTCGGCGATCATCCGGGGAGCTCGTCGGAAGACCCTCGCTGATACCATGGCGGCATTGGTCGCCAGATCGCCGTGCGAAATATCTGCAGGGATCTCCACGACAAAAGCGGGGATCTCACCCTCGGGAAGGGTGCCCGTTTTCATGCATCGGGAGAAGGCCTCTGCGATCAGGTTGCGGCAGTGTTCTTTCAGCTGAAGTACAGGGTCTTTCATGTCGAGTTTTCCTTTCTGAAAAATTTTTTTGATCTATCTCATTCGACGGCAGGACGCACATCGATGGAGAGCTCATTTTTGCTGAACATGGAAGTGTTCATATCCAGCGTATAGACAAGGCGGAGCGAACCGCCCTCTTCGGTGATGCTGCAGTCCACCTCATTGGCATATACACCGATCTCCATAGAGCCGCCGTAGACATTATAGCTGCCCACGTGGCGGACACCCTTCTGCAGAACAAGGTGAGAGTTGGCGCTGCCTCTGCGGGTCAGAGTGACCCGGCCGTTCCGTTCGATCTTCAGAGTGGTGGTGCTGCCCTGAAAACCGGTGGTTTCGCTTTCTTCATAAGTGAGCATGGTGATGCCGTCCCGATGGTACATCATGCCGTCGGTGAAAAGTTCGACAACAGAATCCTCATCGGCCTCATAACGGCCTTTCATGCTGATGCTGACACGCTGCTTCATCGTTTTCCTCCAGAGATTCAGTAATCAACGCCCGCGCGGTCGAAGGCCAGGTTCACAAGTCTGTCCAGCAGCTGTTCGGAACCGACACCCACAGCCTTCCACAGGCGGGGGAAGATGCTGATATCCGAAAAACCGGGAACGGTATTGATCTGATTAAAATAAATATCGCCGGCCGGCGTTACAAAGAAGTCCACACTGGCCATACCGGCACATTCCATGACCTTGAAGATCTGCACCGCGATCTCGCGGATCTTATACGAGAGCTCCTGACCGATCCGTGCGGGGATGACCAGCTGCTGGATATCCCGTTCATATTCCGAAACGGCATTGCTCTCAGAAAAGGCGATCTCACCCAGCAGCGAAGCTTCGGGAGATTCGTTGCCAATCACGCCGCATTTGACCTGGATCCCGTAGACCTGTTCTTTGACCAGCACCTTGTCGTCATGGACAAAGGCAAGTTTGACGGCGCGCTCCAGCTCGGCGGCGTTTTCCGCGTGGAAGATACCGCCCGCAGCATTGGCATTGGCGGGTTTGACATAAACCGGGAAGCCGAATGAAGCTTCCACTTTATCAGCCAGTGCCTGTGCGTCCAGCTTTTCGCTGCGGCGGACAGTAAACCATGCACAGGTGCGCACACCGGCAGCGTTCAGGACCATATGGACAAATTCCTTATCCATGCAAAGCGCAGAGGCACAGGTGCCGGAGCCCACAAAGGGAATACCGCTGCGCTCAAGAACGCCCTGGATCGAGCCGTCCTCGCCGGACTTGCCGTAGAGCACGGGAAATACACAATCCAGATTCAGGAAAGAGGCAGTCTGGTCATCCAGGAGCTTATAGATTCCCTGTTTGGAGCTGTCGATACTGAACACACAGCCACAGCAGTCAGGATGATGTTCCCATCCGCCTGCACGGATGCCTTCGGCATCGCCGGGATAATAGAGCATGCGTCCTTTGCGGGTGATACCGATGAGCACTGCTTCATACTCTGCCGACAGATTCTCCATCAGCCAGACCGCAGACATGCAGGAAACATCGTGTTCCGGGGAAGTTCCGCCGAAAAGGATCGCGATACGTTTTTTTGCCATGGATGGCCACTCCTTCCCTGTATAAAAGACCATAGTGGGGCATTTTATATCTTAATTAATATATGATAGCACAAAAACGCTTATTTTTCAAGTTTTCCCGGTTCATTTATCCGGTGCGCCGCCTGTCTTTTTTCCATTTTTCTCCAACTGACGAACCCGTACAGGTCGTTGACCAGAAAGGCACAGAAACAGACGATGACCGAGATATAGCGGATATCCGTCAGAGAAGCAAGGATCCATAAAACGATCAGCACGATATCATTCATCGCATATGCTGCGGCAAAAAGCGCACAGCGTCTGAATGTCAGATAAACGGCAGCAAAGCTCGTCGTGACCGATAAGGTGCTGAGCAGAAGATTGGCCGTTTCAAAGCTTTTCAGAATGAAGTAAAAGATAATCGTCACCACAACAGTCAGAAAGACCATGAAGATACTTTCTGATCTTCCGATCCGGTTGACGCTGACCTCTGCGCGGTTTCCGTTATATGGATTTCTGAGCCATGAGATAAGCGCAAACAAAGCCATCGGCATTGTCATGCCGAGATAGGTGATCATTTCTCCGTAATAGGAAAATCCGAACGAGATAATGCCGTAAAGGAGGCTGAAGATCACCATCAGCAGCTGTCCGAAGGGGTTGCCTTTCGCGTTGAATATCAAAGACGTCACACCGATCAGCGAAGCGGTCAGCGTCAGATAGTTTTCTCTGTCAAAAAGAAGAAACGAGACCACGATCAATGCCGCAGAGGAACACCAGAGCAGAATCTCCGTGCCGGAAAAATAGCGAATCAGTTGTCTGAGCTTTTGCATAACATCCTCCAGAAAAAAAGACATCCGCATGTACATCTTCAAAGACCTAACGATGTACAGACGAATGCCCGAAGCATTCCCTGCCCGGTGGCAGGGTCACAGTATTTGTTCTTATTATAGCGCATGCGCTCTGAAAAAGCAATCTTTGTCTCAGAGTAGTTTCTGCATATCCTCCGGCAGGGGCGAACGGATGACCATCTCGGTTCTCCCGGGAAGAGCAGGCAAAAAGAGTTCCCCGCAGTGGAGCGCCTGCCGGCCGATCAGGTCATCATGACCGCCATAGAGCGTATCTCCCGCCAGCGGATGACCCAGATAGGAGAGGTGGACCCGGATCTGGTGGGTGCGGCCGGTCTCCAGCTTCAGTGCGAGAAGGGTATGACCGTTTGAGCGGAAAAAGACTTTATAGTGGGTCACCGCCCGCTGTCCCGCGGGATCGACCTTTCGTGTGATGATAGAGCCCGGTACCCGAATCAGCGGCGCGTCGACCGTTCCCTCATCGTCCGCAAGCAATCCCTCCGCCACGGCATAATAGGTCTTCTCCAGATGGCCCATCAGCACAGAAGCGGCAAAGGTATTCTTTGCCGAAACACAGATCCCGGTGGTATCCCGGTCCAGCCGATACAGCGGCCGGAAAGTGAGGCCGGGATATCTGGCAGCAAAAAGATTGCCGAGAGTATCGTTGTAATAAAGAGCACAGGGATGGACCGACATGTCAGCGGGCTTGTCAAAAGCCACCACATCCTCGTCTTCATAGAGAATATCGGCGCGAAGATCGGGATTCGGGATCAGATTTGTCTCGTCCAGTTCACCCAGTACGATCCGGATAATATCTCCCCCGCGGACGGGGTCCACCATCCGCCGGTGTTCGCCGTTGACCGAGATGCCGCTTTTCTTCAGGTCGATGATCAGCCGCCTGGAATAGCCCTGACGGCATTTGAGATAATCCTGTAAAAGCATCCCGTCATCGGCCGGCGGAACTTCATAGATAAATTCGCGCATCAGTCTTTGGCAAGAACTTTCACGATCTCACCGAAATAGACATCGTGGTAATCTTTCAGCGGATAGCATTTTCCGTCGTCATCGGAGAGGATGCCTTCGGGACGGATGCGGTCGCGGTAGATCTTTTTACAGCAGAGCACCAGCTCAGCCTCGGCATAATAACAGAAGCCGCCCTCTTTGACAAGGGTCAGACCGGCTGCAGCAGCCTTATCCATTTCCCGACCGGATTTTACACCACAGAGTTTCAGGGCTTCCCGCTGTTCTTCACCGTAAAAGCTGACGGTAAAGGTATCTTCTTTTTCCAGAAGGTCATGGGTATACCGCTGAGGACGGATATAAATGGTGGCGACGGGTTTGTTCCAGATGACGCCGAGACCGCCCCAGCTGACGGTCATGGGGTTTGCGATTTCTCCATCGGCGGCAGTGACCAGCGCCCAGCTGTCATCCAGCATGGAAAAAGGATTGCCGACGATCTCTTTAGCAGTAATCTGTTTCATATAAAATCTCCTTTCGAGGTACAAATCATTTTTTTATAGTATAACATATTTCGCCGGGAGATTCCAGCGGTGAAACGATCATCCGGATTCCTCTGCATATCTGTCAATTTTCCATCCGGTTCATTGGATAGTTTTCACGAATTCCCTTCAAAATCGATGATACACCGGTTTATTATATGGACTTTGCTATGGAAAGTCTGTATAATAGTTTAATAGTAAACAAACTGCTTTGCAAATGATTTGCAAGATTCTGACAGTGGAAAGGATGGGAGCGCTGTAAAACTTACGGCGCAAAACGACATGGCTGCAGATACAACAAAACGATTGCGCACAGCACTGGATGATCTTCCCTTCGGCGACCCGAACTCACCGGATTATTACGGTAAGGTGACCAAAACGCTGCCCGAAGGCGTCACCAACAAACAGCTTTACAGCGACGTTGTCCGGATCGCATGGCCTTCCTTTATCGAGCTGATGCTGACACAGCTGGCTTCGATGGTGGATATGATGATGGTCGGTTCGCTGGGTGCGTGGGCGCTGGCCGCT
>JAFQND010000307.1 GCA_017396055.1 Oscillospiraceae bacterium | reverse complement strand
TACAGGGATATCTTTCATGGGAATTCCTCCTGTCGGCAGCTTTTGCCGGAAAAGCCCGGCAGGTTTATTTTCTGCAGAAAGGAGGGAAAGTATGCGTTACTCTTCGAATTTGAAGCCGACCGAACGGATCGCGCGCTCGTCATTGCGCCAGTCGTCGCGGACCTTCAGCCAGCAGCGCAGGTTGATCTTGGTATCAAGAAATGCTTCCAGCTCGAGACGGGCATCGGTGGAGATACGCTTGAGCATCTGACCGCCTTTGCCGATGATCATACCCTTATGGCTTTCGCGCTCACAGTAGATGGTCGCTTCGATGTCGAGAAGACCGGGGTTGTTGTCCCGTTCGCGCATCTTTTCGATGGTGACGGCGGTGCCGTGGGGGATCTCGTCGCGCATATTTCTGAGGATCTTTTCGCGGATGATCTCGGCGGCGATGACGCGTTCGGGCTGGTCGGTCAGGGTGTCGTCGGGGAAATAATGGGGGCCTTCGGGACAGTTGTCTCTGAGCTCCTGCATGACAGCTTTCAGACCGTCCCGTTCGGTGACGCTGATGGGCACCACGGCGAGGAAGTCGTACAGACCCTGGATCTCGGTGATGCGGGCAAGAAGCTGTTCCTTTTCCACAAGGTCGATCTTGTTGATGATGAGGATGACCGGCAGATGACGGCGGCGGAATTCCTCGATCAGTTTCTGTTCCTCTTCGTTGAGGGCACCCATGGGCTCCACCAGGAAAAGCGCCATGTCCACGTCGCCGATGCTCTGGGTGACGACGGTGTTCATATGACCGGAGAGCTTGGTATGGGGCTTGTGGAAGCCGGGGGTGTCCAGGAAGCAGAGCTGCAGCTCCTCCTCGGTCAGAACGCCCATGATGCGGGTACGGGTGGTCTGGGGTTTGGAAGAGACGATGGCGATCTTTTCGCCCAGCAGGGCATTGAGCAGCGAGGATTTGCCGACATTGGGCTTGCCGACGATGGCCACAAAGGCCGATTTGGTCTGAGTCATAAAATCTCCTTTATAAAGCGCTTAAGCGCATAAACTGCACCGGGGCGAAGGCTCCGGTGCGATCGGTGTCATGATTTGTGTGAAAAAAGCCTGTCTCCGAAAAAGGTGAAGAAAAAGCCCGCCGCGGCGGCAGAGACAAACAGGATAAGAAGTACGGGTGAGGTACCGATGCGGACAAGGGTATCCGTCAGCTTTGGAAAATGAAGAAAAAGGCAGAGCCCCACAGCGACGGCTGTCAGGGCGGCAAAAAGAACGGCTCCCGCGGCGGCATCTTTGGCAGCGGCTGCAAGAGGGTGTCTTTCCGGTTCGGCGAGGTCAACGGCTTTTTCCAGCGCGGTGTTGAAGGTTTCCAGAGCCAGTACCAGACCTATAGCGAAAAACAGCGATCCGTATTCCGCCGCGGACAGTCCGTAAACGACGGAAAAGGCGGTGACCAGCACCGCCGCGCTCAGATGAAAACGCATATTCCGTTCATGGGCGATTGTGTACCGGATGCCGCGAAAGGCGCACAGAAAGCTGTTTTTGAAAGAAACGAATCGCTTGGAGGCCATTATTCCATGACGTAGCTGGCACCCTTGGGGATACCCAGCATGGCGAGGACGGTCTCTTCTTTTTCGCGCATCTTAACAGCTTCCACGCCGCCTGCTTCGTGGTCATAGCCCAGAAGATGGAACATGGAGTGAGTAGTCAGAAAACCGATCTCTCTCTGGAGAGAATGACCGTAAAGCTCAGCCTGTTCAACGGCTTTGGGCATCGAGATGACGATATCGCCCAGAAGGAGAGCGCCGGTGGTTTCGTTGCGGTCGTATTTGCCGTTTTCACCCAGAGGGAAGGACAGAACATCGGTCACAGCATCTTTGGCGCGGTATTTTGCGTTGAGCTGCTGGATCTCTTCGTTGGATACGAAGGAAACATCGACTTCGGCATCTTCGGTGAAGCCTTCCAGGCGCAGCGCAGCATTGCAGCAGCGTCTGACCAGCAGACGGATACCGGTGGGGATCTTTACATCATTCTGACGGTTGGTGATGACTACTTTTACTTTATTCATGGCGTTTCGTTTTGCCCTCCTCATAATATTTGTCGTATGCCTTGATAATATCCTGCACCAGCTTGTGGCGAACGACATCCTTGTCGGTGAACCGGACGATCCCGATATCTTCCACATCCCTCAGTACCCGCATAGCTTCGAGCAGACC
>JAFQND010000306.1 GCA_017396055.1 Oscillospiraceae bacterium | reverse complement strand
TCCTGCTGCAGCCGGCGGATACATGCTTTTGCCACATTTTCGTCAGCAACGACGATATGCTGCAGTGAACCGCCCAGAGCAGTCTCCACCGCAACGGTATATTCTTCTTTTACCCGGATCAGGCCGGCGACCGTACCGTGAATACCCTTCTGGACGCCGTTTTTCTGCCAGCGCATGACCGCGCGGACGCTGTGGGCAAAGCCCTCCAGATTTTCTTCCAGATCCATCAGCAGTTTTGCACGCTGGAGTTTTTCCTTTTCGGCAAGATCCAGTTCCTGATGGCGGGCCAGAAGCTCATCATATTTCGTCTGGCGGCCCTTGCGCTTCATATCATAACCAGCGATGGTATTTTCCAGAGAACGCTTATGTTCTTCGATCTCGGAAAGCAGTCCGTCAAGTCCTTCCATCGCTTCTGCCTCAGAAGCAAGCTGCGCCTCCAGTGCGGCCAGTTCGTTTTCACCCGCTTCCAGGCGTTCCTGCTCGTCCAGCACCGCGTTGTGCAGGGTGGAAATGGTCAGATTGAACCGGGAGATATCCAGCGTCAGCTGGTTCGACTGTTCGCTCAGCCGAAACAGTTCACGGTCGGCTTCTTCACCTTCGCGGGAGAGTTCTTCCATCTGAGTCCGAAGGGATTCTGCCTCCGAAAGAAGGTTTTCGATGACCTGCCGGATATTTTCTGCTTCCTTCTCCCGCTCTTTGATAAAGCGGTCGATCTCAAGGGAACTCTGCTCCTGACGGCGCAGCTCTTCCTCCACCTGTGCAATGCTCTCACAGGTGTGTTCCAGTTCGTTTTCCCGTACGGCGGCATCGGCTTTCAGCTCTGCCATCCGGTTCTGGATATTTTCACGGATGCGGCGGAACTCATCCGCCTTTGCCATCCAGCTGTTGCGCCGTTCATAGGCTGCCCGGATCGCTTCTTCGATCCGGCCGGCTTCGGCGGTGAGCCGCTCTTCATCGCCCTTTGCGATGAGAAAACGGTTTTCCTGCTCTTTCAGAGCAGCGTTATATCTGTCCAGAGTCTGCAGCCAAAGCGAGACCTCCAGTGCTTTTTTCCGGTCGGCCAGCTTGATGAATTCCGCTGCCTTTTCCGACTGGATGCGAAGCGGCTCGACTCTTCCCTCCAGTTCGGACAGAATGTCATACAGACGAAGCAGATTTTCCTGAGCGCCCTCCAGACGGCGTTCCGCCTCGATACGGCGGTAGCGGAATTTGGAGATACCGGCTGCTTCCTCGAAAATCTCACGGCGCTCTTTGCTCTTGGCGCCGACGATCTCAGCGATGCGGCCCTGACCGATCATGGCATAGCCGTCACGTCCAAGACCCGTATCCATAAACAGCTCGTTCAGATCCTTGAGACGCACCTGTGCGCCGTTGATCAGATATTCACTTTCGCCCGAGCGATAATAACGGCGGGTGATGGTCACCTCGTCGCTTTCCACAGCCAGTGCGCGGTCGGTGTTGTCAAAAGTCAGCGAGACCGTCGCCGAGCCCTGGGGTTTTCGGGCGGCGGTGCCGGAAAAGATAACATCCTCCATCTTGCCGCCGCGGAGAGCCTTGGTGGACTGTTCGCCCATGACCCAGCGGATGGCGTCGCTGATATTGGATTTACCCGAGCCGTTGGGACCGACGACCGCGGTCAGACCGGTGTTGAAGGTGATCTTGGTTTTATCGGGAAAGGATTTGAAGCCCTGGATCTCCAGCGATCTTAAAATCATAGTCCGTTCCTTTCTGTCGGGGGTTGAGAGAGATACCGCTGTCCTTTTTTAAGGTCGGTATCTTCTGTGATGCGGATATCATATCCGCGCTCCTGCCAGTACAGGAGATTCTGCCGCTTTTGTCCGGCGGCAACCGAACGGTCTTTCGGTGAGACCGCCAGCATATAAGAGCCTTTCGGCTTTGTTTTCAAAAGCTCATCGGTTTCTTCCCTGAAAAGCCGCGACTCGCACAGTTCTCCGAAAGCGGGATGATAAGGTCCCGCGAGGAGATTTTCTTCCAGCGAGCGTTCGGCATGAAGTCCCACACGGATGACCCTCACGCCGTTTCGTCTGAACAGCCTGATGATCGGTGCACAGCAGGCGACCGCTTCTTCAAGAGACTGCGGCCGGTATTCGCCCGCAGCATACCACTTTGCAAGCACGGTATTCTTCAGTACCAGCGCAGGATAAATACGCACCGTGTCGGGATGCAGCGATAAAAGTTCCTTTGCTGTCGCAAAGGCGCCGTCCTCCCCTTCGCCGGGAAGGCCGGTCATCATCTGTACTCCAAGGGAAAGACCTTTCTGCCGGATAAGCAAAGCGGCCTTTTTTGCATCACATGCCGAATAACCGCGGCCGTTTTTTAAAAGCACAGCGTCATCCATCGACTGAACACCCAGCTCCACTGCCTTTCCTCCGTAGGAAGAAAAGAGATCAAGAACATCTTCACTGATCCCGTCAGGTCTCGTGGAACAGCGGATACCGGTCACAAGGCCGCTTTGTACAAAGGGGTGGGCAGCTTTGAGAAAACCGGTCATCTCCTCTTCGGCAAGACAGGTAAAGCTGCCGCCGAAAAAGGCGATCTCGCCGTCATAGGGACGGCCTTCGCGAAAGATCTCGTCCAGCTGTTCGCGCACCTTTTCGGGCGTTATACTCTCCTGCTCGCCCGAGATGGCTCTCTGGTCGCAGAAGCTGCACCTGTGCGGACAACCCCTGTGGGGGATAAAGAAGGCGATGGGCATCAGAGTTCGTAGCCCATCAGCTTGAGTGCTTCGCGGGCAGCGTTCTGTTCAGCCTGTTTTTTGCTGCTGCCTTCACCTCTGCCGATGACATTGGAGTTAAGCAGTACCTCGGCGGTAAAGATCTTGGCGTGGTCGGGTCCCCGCTCGCCCACGAGAACGTATTCCACCTTTTCCTCCCGGTTCTGCTGGATGATCTCCTGCAGAGCGGTCTTATAGTCGGCAAGAGGCGAGACCTTGCGGATATCCAGTTTCTTGGGAATATAGCTCAGTACAAATTTCTGGGCGATCTCATAGCCGCCATCCAGATAAAGAGCAGCGATCACAGCCTCAACGGCATCCGCCAGAATGGACGGACGCTGACGGCCGCCGGTCATCTCTTCACCCTTGCCCAGAAGCAGATATTTTCCCAGTTCCAGTTTATCGGCAAAGACATCCAGCGCCTTTTCGCAGACGAGGCTCGCCCGCAGCTTGGTCAACTCGCCCTCGGGAATGTCCCGATAGGTCAGATAGAGATGTTTTGCCACGATCACCGACAATACCGAGTCGCCTAAAAATTCCAGCCGTTCGTTGTTCTTGCCGTGTTTTTTCCCCTCGTTTGCATAAGAGGAATGGGTCACAGCTTGTCTGAGCAGCTGAGGATTGCGGAAGGTATAGCCGATCTTTTGCT
>JAFQND010000034.1 GCA_017396055.1 Oscillospiraceae bacterium | reverse complement strand
GCCAGAGGTTCATATCCTTGGAGTAGTTGGTCTCTCTGTTGATCTTGAGCGGGATGTTGTGTGCCTCGGCGTAGTCGATCTCTTCTTCTCTGGACTTGATGGACCAGATTCTCCAGGGAGCGATGATCTTCATGGTGGGAGCGAAGGCCTTGATCGCCAGCTCGAATCTTACCTGGTCGTTGCCCTTGCCGGTGCAGCCGTGGCAGATAGCGTCAGCGCCTTCAGCCTTAGCGATCTCAACGATTCTCTTGGCGATAACAGGTCTTGCGAAGGAGGTGCCCAGCAGGTACTTGCCTTCGTAGATCGCGCCGGCCTTCAGGGTGGGGAAGACGTACTCGTCAACGAACTCCTGCTGCAGGTCTTCGATGTAGAGCTTGGACGCGCCGGTCTTCTTGGCTCTCTCTTCGAGACCCTCCAGCTCGGCGTCCTGACCGACGTTGCCGGATACACAGATGACTTCACAGTTGTCGTAGTTTTCCTTCAGCCAGGGGATGATGATCGAGGTGTCCAGACCGCCGGAATATGCTAAAACGACTTTTTTGATGCTGCTCATAATGTTTATCTCCTTTATCTCGGGATGTCCCGTGTTGTTTTTTGTGATGGGTTTAGTATAATACAGGAAAAGTGAAAATTCAACCCTTATTCAGTATATTTTTGGATAAATAGGGTATTTTTGTATGGTTATACAAAAACAGCCGAATATATGCGTTTTGATTATGTGAAATGCAATATATTCACAAATAAAACCAATATATACAAAAAATATGCATGATATCCGTAAATATCCTGCATATAATCGTATATCAAATATATCCAAGACTCCGCAGCGCCCAGATCCAGAAGGTGAGGGTAAAGGCGGAGGCGAGGGTGGTGATGACGATGACCGAGGAGGAGAGCTCGTAGTCGCCGCCCATATTTTTTGCCATGATGTAGCAGCTGGGCGTTGTCGAGCCGCAGAGCATGACCATGATCGCGACCATCTTTTCGTCCCTGAAACCGCAGAGTGCCGCAATGACAAGGAAGACCGCCGGGATCGCGATCAGCTTGAGGAAAGAAGCGACGACTGAAAGCCGGAGCTTGCCGAGCGCACCTTTAAACTCGAAGGTTGCACCGATGACGATCAGCGCCAACGGGGAAGCGAGAGAAGCGATGCTGCCGATCGTCTTGTCGATCATGACGGGGAAATCGACCCGTAAAAGGGAGAGCGCCATACCGGCAAAGATCGCGAGGATGATCGGGTTTTTGAAGATATTGATGATCGCCTTTTTCAGCGCTCCGTGGCCTTTGTTGGCGGGGTTTTCCAGTGTGAGCGCCAGCACCGAGATGATGTTGAAGAGTGGAACTGCGCCAATGATCATCATCGGCGCCATGCCGGAGGTTCCGTACATATTCTGGATGAGGGCAATTCCAAGTACCGCTGCACTCGACCGGCAGGACGCCTGTACGAATCCGCCGACCGATTCTTTTTCCTTTATAAAGAGCTTTGCGCCGATCCAGGTGAGTCCGAAAAATCCGACCGTCGCCAGCGCGCAGTAGAGGATGAACTTCAGATCAAAGCTCCCGTAAATGTCCACGCCCGAAAGGTCGCGGATGAGCAGCGCCGGCAGAGTGACATTATAGTTGAATTTCTCCGCTGCGTCGCAGAAACCCTCATTCAACATTCCTTTTCTCCGCAGCAGATAACCCACGACCATGACCAGAAAGAGCGGCACCGTCGAATTGAGACTGAACAGCAGATTTTCCATATAAAAGCCTTCTTTCCAGTAAAAATGGGTGCGGTCAAAACCCACACCCATTTGATTATTTGCGAAGCGAATACCTTACCTATTCACTCTTC
>JAFQND010000305.1 GCA_017396055.1 Oscillospiraceae bacterium | reverse complement strand
TTCAATCTGACCTTCCTTCTTGCCGGTGTATTTCCTTTTATCAAGGTGTTGTCGACCCTTCTGAAAAAACCTCTTTCTGCTCTGTCAAAGATGATCGGCATCAACGATATGGCGGCGTTGGGTCTGCTGACCACCCTCGCAAGTTCCACCCCCACCTTCGGTCTTGTGGAAAAGATGGACCGCAAGGGCATTGTACTGAACATGGCCTTTGCCGTATCGGCAGCCTTTGTGCTGGGCGACCATCTGGCATTCACCATGATGTTTGACGCCTCCTTTGCCCCCGCCATGATCGTCGGCAAATTCGCCGCAGGCTTTGCGGCACTGGCAGTCGCACATTTTGCCGCCGGAAGAAAAAGTTGAGATGAGACTGCTGATCGTCGACGGTTCCAACCTGCTCTTTCAGATGTCTTAGATGTCACCTTCGGTGACATCTGCAGCAACCCCTCTCAGTCCCCGGGACTGAGCTTTTCTTCGAAAAGACGGAGTTCCTGCGCGTGAGTTCTTCCCCATTTCATTTTTACTTACCGGAGAGTGATCGAATGAGACTGCTGATCATTGACGGTTCCAACCTGCTCTTTCAGATGTATTACGGTATGCCCGCCCGGATCACAGGAAAAAACGGCAGAGCCATCCACGGAACCATGGGCTTTATCGGCGCCATGCTGAAAATGATCCGGCTGACAGCCCCGACCCATCTCGCCGTTTTGTTTGACGGCGAAACATCGAATCCCCGCACCGGGCTGGACGAAGATTACAAAGCAAACAGTCCCGATTTTTCTGCTGTACCGGAAGAAGAGACGCCTTTTTCCCAGCTGCCGGACATCTATGCCGCACTGGATCATCTGCATATCGCCCATGCCGAAACAGAAGGATGCGAGTTTGATGACTGGGCGGCCGGCTATGCCCGCACATTCGGAAGCAAAAGCGAAGTGATCATTGCCTCCTTTGACAGCGATTTTTTCCAGCTTATCACCGACCGGGTCAGCGTCCTGCGCTACCGGGGAGAAAAAAGCGTTCTCTGCACGCCCGAATATATCCGGGAAAAATTCGGCATCACCCCTATACAATACGCCGCCTTCAAGGCTCTCACAGGCGATAAGTCGGACAATATCCGCGGCGTCCCGAAGGTTGGACCTAAAACAGCCGCCGCGCTGTTAAAACAGTTTGGTACCCTTGAAAACATCCTTGCCCATCCGGAAGAGATCACAAAACCGTCGCTGAGGGAATCAATCATCCAGAACAGCGAAAGGATCCGGTTGAACGACCGACTCATCCGGCTGGAGGGCGGCGCGTCTCTCCCCTTCCCCATTGAAAAACTGATATATATTTATGACGGAGCGTTCACCCGCTCTGTCCTGACAGCCATCGGCCTTATCTGACCCGAAAGAAGGAAACATATGGATACGCTTATCTTTATTTTTGCCTGTTTTGCCCTGCTGGGCATCATCGACTGTATTATTGGAAACCGCTTCGGCCTCGGTGCCGAATTCGAGCGGGGTATTCAGATCCTCGGAGCAGTCACCCTGTCGATGCTGGGTATGCTCTGTCTTGTGCCGGTCATCTCTGACCTGATCTCGCCGGTCATCGTCCCGCTGGCAGAATTTCTCCATCTGGACCCGTCGGTCTTCCCCGCCATGCTGCTGGCCAATGATATGGGCGGCGCACCCCTTTCCACCGAACTGGCCTTTGACCCGCTCACCGGTCTTTACAACGGTCTTGTCGTCTCGACAATGATGGGTGTGACCGTTTCGTTCACTATTCCGGTGGCGCTGAAAATAATCGATCCGGAATATCATAAGGATTCCATGCTGGGTATCCTCTGCGGTGTCTGTACCATCCCCGTGGGCTGCATCGCCGGCGGTCTTGTCGCAGCCATGCCCTTCGGCACGCTGATCATCAACTGCATCCCCATCACCGTTTTTGCGGTCATAATCGCTTTCGGTCTTGTAAAGGCACCGGATCTTTCGGTAAAGATCCTGACCGTCTTCGGAAAAGCGGTCACCGCGCTGATCATGTTCGGTCTGGGTGTCGGTATCTTCCAGTATCTGACCGGTATTATTCTGCTGCCCACCCTCTCCCCCGTGGAGGAACATTTCCACATCTTCTTCAATGTGGCGTTTATTCTGGCAGGTGTATTCCCCCTGATCAAGGTACTGTCGGCGATTCTGAAAAAACCGCTGGAGCTTATTTCAAAGCTGATCGGCATCAACGATATCGCTGCGCTGGGACTGCTGACCAGCCTCGCAAGCGTATACCCCACTTTCGGACTTATAAAAGACATGAACCGCAAGGGAATCATCATGAATATGGCGTTCGGTGTATCGGCTGCTTTTGTCTTCGGCGGACATCTCGCCTATACCATCATGTATGACGCCTCCATGACCCCGGCTGTCATCGTGGGAAAACTGGCTGCAGGATTTGCGTCACTGGTGGTCGCCCATTTTGTCGGAAAGAAAGACAGATAAAAAACCGCTCCCGTATGCCGGGAACGGCCAGAATAAAGATCCTCTTTTCAGAAAAGCGGCATGATCTCCATGCCGTTTTTTGTTTTGTCCGAAGTTTATTTCAAAAGCTCGTCGGACAGACGAAGGATCTCCGGTGCGATGCGCTGACGCTCTTTTTTCAGCACGCGGTTATATACGGGATAAGCAAGCGCCATCGAGATCATTCCGATAATACCGGTCATGATCCCGGGGATCATGGGCTCGGAAAGACCGATCGTGCCGCCGATATCGGTCATGACAAGACTCATGCCGCTGCCCATGATCAGAGCGCCGGCAATACCCAGAACCAGCGCCCACACCTCAGCCTTCCGGGTGGCGGAACGGTGAAGCTTTCGAAGCTGATCCATTTTGTCCTCTTCGGGAGGCAGATATTTTTTCCGGATATTCTGTACTTCCTCCTGCTGCCCGGCGGAATAGGTATACGTAAAGGTTTCCTGTTTTTTCTCCATTTATTTCAGACTCCTTATTTCTTTGGTGGTGCAAACGATCATCACGATCGCCATCGCCGAAACGATAACAGCGATCCCTGCCCCTGTCAGCATGATCATAAGTTCCTGTTCCCCCGCAGCCATATCGCCGCCGAACTGAGAAAACATCGCCGTTTCCAGCGACAGCATGGATACCAGCGCTGCGGCCGTTTTAATGATCTTTGCCATGGACATGACGGGACTTCCGTATTTTTTACCCCTGACCATGCCGATGACGGCGGTCGTTGTGATATAAAAGGTATACAGAGCCATCACATAGATCAGAATCCCGGGATAATCAAAGCCCCGGTGAAGATAAACCATCATCAGAACGGTTCCCGTCAGGGCGAGGTTGACGGTCAGCAGGATACAGGCGCACAGTCTTGCCCTGTGCAGTTCTCCAAAGCGGCTTGAACCGATTCGGTTTTTGCCGATATAGCGGACCAGCAGAAAGCGCATGAACGCAAGGATGGTGTAATATACCGCAAACAGTGCGAACCAGTGAGTGCGAAAACAAACGGCAGATACGGCGTTCACCCCGGCATAGACAAGATCAATGGCAAACGAGCACCAGAGGCTGACATGGGTCCTGTACGCCGCGTCGGTCAGATAGCGGCCGGCAGTTTTGCTGGCATAGAGTTTTTCCTTTCCTGCTTTCCAGTATCCCGGCAGGGTCTTCCAGCAGAAAACACAGAGGACACAGAGGGTATAAAAGGCAAAAACATAGCTGACATATCCCACGGGCGACGCATCCAGCCCTTTGACAAAAACCATCACCAGCGCCGCTGCGCTGACTGCGGTAAAGAGCACCGTGATCCACGCCGGAAGGAAAAACAGCTTTTTTGCGAGGCGTTTCCAATCCATCTTCAGAACCTCCGGAACTTCAGCGTAAAGACAGTGCCTTTTCCTACTGCGCTCTCAACACTGATCTCGCCCTGCATGAT
>JAFQND010000304.1 GCA_017396055.1 Oscillospiraceae bacterium | reverse complement strand
GGATCATCACATGATAAAGCAGACGGCGGTTGTCTCTGGCTTCGGGGTCTTCATCGTGCTCCTCGAAATACCGGGTATGGGAAAGGTCGGTGAAATCGTCAAAGCCGGTGCCCATGTTCAGCGGCTCGCCTTTTTCGTTCAGGATGGTCAGATCGACCGCGCCGCCTCCGCCGTGGTTATAGGGACGAAGCGGATCGGTACTGGGAAAGGCAACGAATTCCCTGGTCAGGGTCATCAGTTCGCGGACGGTCAGCTCCTGATTTTCCTCTTTGTACGCCAGCTGACAGAGATAGTCGTCGAACAGGGCTTTCTGGACAGAATGGGGTCTCCATCCGTCAAAGATACGGAATTTCCAGCCTTGCGGCAGCAGCTCTGCGGCTTTCAGCAGACGCTCCGCAGCCCCTTTGCGGAGCATACAGGTGGGGATGGAGCCGGGAAGGCCCTGTTCATAATAGGCAGAGCGGCACTCGATCCTGTCGGGAGAGAGGACGGAGAGATCTACCAGCGGCTCGCCGCAGTCGGAGTTGAGCAGCGGACGGGGACCGGGATCAGAGACCGGAATGGGAGGAAGATGATCGGGAAACATGGTTTTCTCCTTTTAATCGTTGATTTCCAGGGCCTTTATATGGCGGTCCCGACGGAACACAGCACAGACGATCACGCCCAAAACACCCAGCACCGCGAAGAAAAATGCGGCGCCGCTGCCTTTTTCACTGCCAAAAAAGACGGAAAGCGGACTGCCCGGCTGCTGCAGAGCCATGACAGGCTCAAAGACCCGGTCCACCATAAAGCCGCCGATGAAATATCCCAGCGGGATCGTGAAAAACTGGAAGGAATTGCGCGCTGCAAAAACTCTGCCCTGGATCTCTTCGGGGATGGTCAGGCGGTAAATGGCGTCGAGATTAGCACTCATCCACGGAATGGCGATCCATCCGAGGAAGGAGCCGACGCACCATACCCAGAGGCTTTTGCCGAAACCAAGTAGAAAATTCTCGGTGCACATCGAGAGGGCCAGACAGAGCCAGATGGCCTTCACTCGGCTTTTGGGTACGGGGAGAACGGACGAAATGATGCTTCCAAGCAGCATCGTCAGGCCGGTGACCGTTTTGACGATACCCATGGCGGTCTCACCGCCCTCACGGGAGAGCATCATGGCGGGAAATGCCGCCTCGAACATGGAAGCCACCAGATTGATGGCGGCGAGAAAGAGCATCAGATGGAGGATGCCCCGTTCCTTTTTCAGATAGCGGATGCCCTCGCCCGCGGCGCGGAGGAAATTTTCCTTCGGGCTGCCGGAGACGATCTTCGGGATGGGGATGAAGAAGATGAGCACCAATGCCGCCGCAGCGAAGCTTAAAAGGTCGATGAGGATCACCGCATCCATACCGGCAAGTCCCAGCACCGCCGTGGCAATGACGGGTGTCATGATGGAATTGACCGAGCTTGAAAGATACCGCAGACTGCCCACCTTCTGGTAGAATTTCCGGGGCAGAAGCGCGGTGGTCGCCACCTCTGAAGCCGGCTGCTGCACAGTGTTCATCAGACCGGTAAAGGCGTTGACCAGATAGAGATGCCAGACCTGCAGCCGATCGGTCTTCAGCAGTGCAAAAACGGTCAGGGTACAGACCATGGCCGCTCCGTCGCAGAGAAGAAGGATCTTCTTTTTGTTCCAGCGGTCGCTGAGAGCACCGGCGAAGATACTGCATAATACATAGGGCGTATAGGTACAGACCATCAGAAGGGCGGTCATCAGGGCGGACCCCTTCTGCTCATAGGACCAGATGACCAGGGCATAGGCGGTCATGCCGCTGCCCAATCCGGAGATCATCTGAGTGGACCAGAGCAGCAGATAATGTCTCATTTCATAAATATCGGATAAATGTTTTTTCATTTGGCTTTGCTCCTTTATTTTTGGTCGTCCGGAGAGGCAAAGCCGGTCGGGAAGCTGAATTTATCTTCTCCATGCAGCCGTTTCCCGGCCGGTTTTGCATGGAGCATAAACAATGCAGAGGATCACGTGTTTTCTCCTTAGGGGATTCACTTGCCTTCGGCAAGTTCATAGGCGCGTTTTACACAGCGTTCACAGCAGAGGTCGATCATCCCCTGCAGATCCATCTCATCAAAGGCGGTAAGACCGGCGATGGTGGTGCCTCCCTTGGAGGAGACCATTTTGATCAGGGTGTCGGGATCGTAACCGGAATGTTCCAGCATCTCGGCGGCGCCGCGAAGCGCCTGACAGAAGAGCGAGAGGCTGGTTTCATCGGAGAAACCGGCTTGTTTGCCATAGCGGAGGAATCCTTTGGCAAAGGCG
>JAFQND010000303.1 GCA_017396055.1 Oscillospiraceae bacterium | reverse complement strand
TTTCAAAAGGGAGCTTTTGGTTTGTCAGAAGGTAAATCTTCTCAGCGTAGGTTCGATTTTTTCGACATAGTTCTCAAGTGCACCTTCGATGATCTCAATGGCGGTCTCTGCGCCGGATACTTCGTCGACAACGGTGGCTTTTCCTTCCAGAGCCTTATATACCTCGAAGAAGTGACGCATTTCCTCGAACAGGTGAGAGGGAAGCTGGCTGATGTCGGAATAGGTGTTGTAGGAAGGATCATTGAAGGGCACAGCGATGATCTTTTCGTCATAGGAACCGTTATCCATCATTTTGATCACGCCGATGGGATAGCAGCGCACCAGTGTCATAGGGATAATAGACTGTGAACAGAGCACTAGCACGTCCAGCGGGTCACCGTCATCACCATAAGTGCGGGGAATAAAACCATAGTTGGCGGGATAAATGGTGGAAGTATAGAGAATTCGGTCCAGGATCAGCACACCGGTCTCTTTGTCCAGTTCATATTTCTCCTTGCTGCCTTTGGAGATCTCGATCACACAGACAAAATCTTTTGCTGTGACGCGGCGGGGACTGATATCATGCCAGATGTTCATAAAGCACTCTCCCTTCAGATGTGAGCGTATGCTCCGAGTTTATTATAGCACGTTTACTAAAAATAGCAATCTTATTTTTCGGAGGAGCGGCTGCGCTTTTCTCTGAGTTCCCGGAAAAAGGTGCTGAGCAGATCGGAAGCTTCTTCGGCCCGGACACCGCCTTCCACTTCGGGATGGTGATTGAAGGGGATCGTGAACAGGTCGGTGAGCCCGCCGCAGCAGCCGGCTTTCCGGTCGGATGCACCATAGACCACCCGCTTGATCCGGGCGTTGATGATCGCACCGGCGCACATGGGACAGGGCTCCAGGGTGACATACAGCGTTCCTTTATGGAGCCTCCAGCCGCCAAGATTGCGGTTTGCTTCTTCGATAGCCAGCAGCTCTGCGTGAGCGGTAGCCATTTTGTCCAGCTCGCGTCGGTTATAGGTCTGCGCCACCACCCGGTCTTCCCAGACGAGTACGGCACCCACCGGTGTTTCCCCGAGGGACGCGGCGATTTTTGCCTGTTCAAGCGCAAGCCCCATATAATAGAGATCTTTTTCGTCAGCCATCAGCGGATCACCTGCAGATTTTTGAAAATCTGTATCAGCCAGAGAAGAGTGGAGGCAAACATGGAAGCAGAAGTAAGACAGATGTGCAGTTTTCTGCTGAAGGGCAGTGAGGATGCCCGGGAGTCATCCAGCACAAAGGCGTTGTGATTCCAGCGGCAGAACAGGATGAAGCCCACCAGACCGCATACCATCAGCGAGATCATCAGAATCGGCCAGACGATCGTATATACTGCTGCCGGAAGGATATTGTTCAGCAGAGTAAACAGCATGGGAAGTGCGAGCGTTGCCAGATGGCAGACGATAACGGCTTTCAGAGAACCGGTCCGCAGGAAAAAGTAACCGAAGACCAACCCTGAGACAAATCCCATCAGATTGCCGGTCAGGGTGTAATGGGTCAGACCGCTGCAGAATGCGGCAAAGAACAGCGCAAAGCTGTCGCCGTGACGGCGCAACGCCTGTAAAAGACAACCGCGGAAGAGCGCTTCCTGGAAAACAGCAGGGATCAGCAGCATCCGCACAAGGTAGACAGCTGCAGCCGCAGGTCTGCTCGGCATCATCGCACCGGGATTCATTTCCAGCAGCCGGATCCAGCTGAGGAATTCCCTCAGAATAGAGGTACAGCAAAGCTCAAGAATGCCTGTGCCGACAGCAATCAGCAAGGCACAGAGGACAGCTCTTTTTCCGCCGACGGTCGTCGAAGCGTGCATTTTCGGCGGCTTGAGCACGGTACGCATCACAAGCAGGACAGCAAGCCAGGTAAACAGACTGACAGCCAGCTCCCGCAGTTCGCGGAACAGCTCGTTTGCAGAGGCGAAGATGCCGGAATCAAACAGCAGAGAGATCAGAGCGCGGTTTACCGCCGAGAAGATTTCGATGGGCCAGCGAATGACAGCCGGCAGCACGAGAAGAAGCAAAAGGCAGAAACCGACAGAAGAAGCCGACCGGTGCAGGTTCCGTTCCACAAAATGAAGAGGATCTCTTCCCGAAACAAATCCCAGTCCGCTGACATATACATGATCTGCGTGATCGTTGCCGAAGGGCATGAGCTTTTCCTCCTCTCTTTGATGTAGTACAGCTGACAATATTGTATCATATCGTCGAAAGAAAAACCATCGGCTTTTTGTAAACTTTTCCCGAAGGAAAAACGATTCCGTAAAGTTTGCAGGCGCAGAGAATACAGCCTGCGCAGTTCATTATTTATACACAAATAATTTAACTTTTGTTCATGCGGTTCGCCTGTTTCTATGCCAAAATGGATATATACTAATGCTAAGGTTTTTTGGAGGAAATGACGTGCCGAGATTTTTTACCGATACCCTTTCGGGTGATCGCGCCTCTCTGACCGGCGAAGACGCCGCCCATATTTCCCGTTCTCTGCGGCTGAAACCCGGAGAAGAGATCGATCTCTGTGACGGTAAAGGTATGGATTATCACTGCCGGATATTGACGGTGGGTGATCCGGTAGAACTTGAGATCTTAAGCCGATGTTCCAGCGAGTCGGAGCCCCGTGTCCGGCTTGTGTTGTATCAGGCATGTCCCAAAGGCGACAAAATGGAACTGATCATTCAGAAAGCCGTGGAGTTGGGCGCTTTTGCTGTGGTGCCGGTGCTGACCGATCGCTGTATCTCGCGGCCTGACGGAAAGTCCATGGCCAAAAAGCTGGTGCGCTATCAGAAAATCGCAGAAGAAGCCGCCAAACAGAGTGGCAGAGGTATTATCCCTGAGGTTCGTTCGCTGCTGACGCTGAAACAGGCCGCCGAAACTTATGAAGGCAAGGGCATTGTCTTTTATGAAAAGGGCGGCGAACGGCTGCAGAATCTCATCACCGGTGAAGAAGAAACCGTAAGCCTCTTTGTGGGAAGCGAAGGCGGTTTTGCGCCGGAAGAGATCGATGAACTTACAGAAAAGGGCGTTTTGCCGGCTACGCTGGGCAAACGGATTCTTCGGTGCGAAACTGCGCCGCTTTGCGGGTTATCTGTAGTGCTCTCCCTGACAGGAGATATCTAAGTAAAACATTCCCTTGTGGAATCAGAATCTTATCGACAGAAAGGATTGGATCGTATGAAAAAAGGAATCTGGGTGTCTGTTATTGCCGGTGCCGCTGCTGTCGCTGCAGCCAGCGTAGCTGTAGCCGCTTTCATCAAGCGCAAGAGCGAAGCTCTTTCTGACCAGCTGGACTATGATCCCGAAGAGTATTTCGAGGGTGAAGAAGAAGAGCTCATCGTTGAGATCGTCGATGACGAGGCTGAAGAAAGCACCGAGTGCTGTGAAGAAGCTGCCGAGGAGACCGTCTGTGAATGTGCCGAATGCACTGCTGAAGACTGCTCTGCCTGCCCTTCTGACGAGACTGTCGAATGATCATGAACGGAAAAGCCGCTCTCCCGAAGGGAGGGCGGCTTTTTTATTGGCTGCGGCGGATCAGACCGGTGATCACCGGAACAAACCATTCCCTTACGGCCAGACCGCTGACAACTGTTTCGGCGGTATAACCCATCGAGCGGAGCTTCGGTTCCAGCTCGCCGACGATATCTCTGACGGCATGCCGCCCGGCGGCGATCATGACCGGCACCAGCAGGATCTTTTCCGTACCGGCGGGAAAGGCGGGCAGTTCTTTTTTTAACACGGTAAGGGAGATGTCGCTTCTGTGAAGCGGCAAAAGAGAATCCCGCAGATCATCCTCCGGACAGGAAATTTTGCTTCCGTGCAGAATAAACAGGATATGCCGTTTTTCTTCGGCAGGATATTCGGCACAGAGCTTTTCCAGAATGACATTTTTTGCTGTCTCATCGGCAAGGATCGGGATCCCGAACGGAAGGTTTTTGCTTTGTGCGGTGCTTTTCAGTTTCTGGTATTCTTCTCCGTCAGACAGCAGCAGGGGCTGCACAAAAATGTCTGTCTTCTGTTTTTCCAGCGTTTCGATCATTTCCTCCGGGGAAGGGACGAGGATGCCGTTTGCGGCCAGTCTGTTCCGGATGAAGGCGCTGGTAAAGGCGGTATGACAGGGTAAGCCCAGCGACTTTGTGAGCTCGGATTCCAGATGTTTCCATGTTTTCTGCCATACGGATTCAACGGCCGATCCGACACCGCAGAGGAGAATGGCCTGAGACATATCTTTTCCACCTTTCCCCCATTTTTGCGGGGAATCGTTGAAAGCATCCCCCGGCACTGCCGGAGGATGCTCTGTCAGAAGCAATTTTGAATGGGAAGTACAACTTCGCAAGAATGATGTCCATCCAAATTCCGAAGGAATTTATGGTGAAGTCTGAAAGACTTCAAATCATTCTTGAAGCATTACTTACCCTGGCGAAGCCAGCGTAAGTAATGCTGGATCCAGGTGTCCCAGAAGTCCCAGCTGTGAATACCGGGGCCTTCATGATATTCATAGTCCACATCGGGCTGTGCCTTGAACCATTCGGCGGTCTGGCGGGCGTTGGCGATCAGGAAATCGTCGGTGCCGCAGGCGTGGAAGATACGGGGGATCGCCTTGCCTTCGGCGCGGGCCTTTTCAACCATGGCGAAATGATCGTATTCGGGATTGCCGATCAGGTCCTGCATATCATCGGTGCCGAAGACGGCGATATTGCGGGAGAGACCGCCGGAAGTCCGTTTGGGTCTGGGCTGATTGTTTCTGGGACGCATGACAAAGTTGCCGGCCGAGAAGCAGCCGATGGCAGAATATTTGTCGGGGCAGGAAAGACCCAGCTTCATCGAACCGTAGCCGCCCATGGACAGGCCGCAGACATAGTTATCTTCCCGTTTGTCGGACAGGGGGAAGAATTCCCGCATGATACGGGGCAGTTCTTCGGTCAGGAAGTCAAAATATTTCGGACCGTGGACCATGTTGGAATAAGAGCTCAGATGGGCGTTGGGCATGACAACGGCGAGGCCCATGTTGGCCACATACCGTTCAATGGAAGTGCGCCGCAGCCAGATGGTATGGTCATCGGACGCTCCGTGAAGCAGCCACAGAACCGGATATTTTTCGGCGGATGCGCTTCCTTCCACGCCGATGCCCTGTTCTTTCTGGGGCAGGATCACATTTGCCTGGCAGGCCATTCCCAGAGTTTCAGAGAAGAAATCAACTTGCATCAGTGCCATATCATTTACCCTCCTTTGCTTTTAGAGGCAGCCAGTCCAGTACGCGCTGGATGTTGCGGTCCCAGAATCCCCATTCATGAATACCGGGTTCTTCATAATAGGTCAGGTCTACCCGATCAATGAAACGGTCACGGAAGGCGACATTGGCTTTATAGAGGAAATCTTCGGTGCCGCATGCCATATAGAATTTAGGCATGGGTTTGCCGGATTTCAGCAGAGCTTCCATCTGGACGGGAAGGTCATTGACACTGTCTTCCAGATCATTGCGGGAGCCGTAGATATA
>JAFQND010000302.1 GCA_017396055.1 Oscillospiraceae bacterium | reverse complement strand
GAAACAAATATTATGACCTGGCCCAGAAATACCTGCCCGACGGCGTCTGCGGCGTTGTTTCCTTCGGTGTCAAGGGCGGCCGTACTGCAGCCGAGACCTTCATGAAGAACCTGAAGCTGGCCACCATCGCTACCCATGTTGCCGATGCCAAGACCTGCGTACTGCATCCCGCTTCTGCCACCCACCGTCAGATGAACGAGGACGAGCTCCGCGCCGCCGGTGTTCCCTCCGACCTGATCCGCTTCTCTGTCGGTATCGAGGACAAGGAAGATATCATCGCAGATATTGCAAACGCTCTTTCCTTCGTCGAGTAAAATATTCCCGTGCACGGATAAAAAATCGAATACGATTTGTCGAAACCTCTCTGTTTTATACAGGGAGGTTTTGTTTTTTCGAAAGAATGCACAAATATGCCGCCCGAATTTCTCTGATGAAATTTATAGAACCGTTGACTTCTCTCTCACCGATTGCTACAATGACGGTGAAGAGCTTTGCTTAATTTTTCGGAGGTGACGTTATGAAATACACCGTCGTTTCTTCTGCCGAGTATACTTATCCCGATATCTGGGAATACCCCTCTGCCGCAAAAAACGCCGATACCTTCTCCGCAAGGGGCGGCTATGCCTCCTTCCAGATCCTGCTCGGTGAAATGGATTCTTCCGAAGTGACCGTCTCCTTTGACGGACTTCCTGCCGGCACCGAACCGGAGGTCTTTACCCTCGTGCCTGTCATGGTCGAACGCAACCACGGCATCGAGCCGAAGGACTATGCTCCCCACTATCCCGAGCGCGTCGCTCCCTATGAACTGTACGACTGCATGCGTCCCTTTGACGGTACCCTTGACCTGACCGACGGACAGGGCGGTCTCTATCTTTCGATAAAGGTGGCAAAGGACGCCGTTCCGGGCGATTATGAAGGCTCCGTGACCGTAAACGGCACCGTCATTCCCCTTAAGCTGAAGATCTATGGTGCTGTTCTGCCGGAGGAATCGCTGAAGATCATTGTCGGCTATTACCGGAATATCTGTGCGAAATATCACGGCGTTACCCCCGACTCCGACGAATATTTTGAGCTGGAAAAACAGTATCTTGCCCTGCTTCGCCGGATGCATCAGAATATGATGTACACCCGCGGCGTCGTCGCCACCAAGGTGGGCGAGAACCAGTGGGAGTTTGATTTCAGTGAAATGGTAGCCGAGATCAAACGCTATGAAGCTGCCGGCATGACTTATTTCAACGGTCCCAGCGTCGGCTGGCGCAAGAGCTGGCAGGAACCTACCATTCTTCTGAACAACAGAACTATCCCCGCCATGTCCTATGAGGGCTATCGTTATCTCTGTCAGTATCTGCCCGCTCTGCGCGACGTGCTGAAGGAAAACGGCTGGCTGGGACGGTTCGTCATGGGTGTTGCCGACGAGCCCAACGAAGTTCTCAGCACCGAATACCGTGCGCTTTGCGGCCTGATCCGTAAGATCTGTCCCGAGGTCAGACTGATCGACGCCATGGGCTACTGTAACCTGCACGGCGCGCTGGATATCTGGGTGCCCCTCAATGCCGAATACGACAAGTATATGACCGAACTGGAATCTCTACGCGCCGCCGGTGACGAGATCTGGCACTATGTCTGCTGCGGTCCCCGCGAGCCGGGCTATATCAACCGCTTTATGGATTACCCGCTGCTCTCCACCCGCTATCTCCACTGGGGCAACTATAAATATGATATGGCGGGCTTCCTCCACTGGGCGTCCAACTGCTATCAGCCCGGTCAGGACCCCTTCAAACAGAACTGCCCCGAACACCACAACACCGACTCGGTCTGCTATCTGCCCGCCGGCGACACCCACATCATCTATCCCGGCAAGGGCGAACCCTGGATGTCCATCCGTCTGGAGGCTGAGCGCGAAAGCGCCGAGGAATACGAACTGCTGCGCGAACTGGCAAAGACCGACAAGCCCCTCGCCGACGAGATCTGTGAGAGCGTCTTCCATTCCTTCAAGGATGTCGAGTATGATATCGCAGCTTTCACCGCCGCAAAGAAAAAACTTCTTGCCGCACTCTCTTAAACGGTTTCCGAAATAAAGCCTCTGTGCTTAATGCACAGAGGCCTTCCTGCTGTTTTTGCGCCCGGGGCGGACAGTTCGTAATCGTTTCCAAGCTCTGTAAAATCAATTGTAAATTCCGTCCGAAACCCATTGACTTTCCTATCCGATTCGATATAATACAAGTAAAGAACCCATTAAAATGACATAAAGATTTCGGGGAGGACGCAAGATGAACTACGCTCAGGTCCCGGGACGTATCCTTCGCAGATGCAGAGACGCATTCCTTGACGGCTGGTATTTCGGCGACGAAGAATCCAAGAGCCGCGGATGCCATCTGCAGTATAACTACACCGCGAACATCATCGCCAACATGATCGGCGGCAACTTCTATACCGGTCTGCTGCTTTACCTGAACGCGGACGACGGCTTCATCGGTCTGATGTCGATCTTCGTCTTTGCGGCAAACTGTCTTCAGATCTTCTCTCCTCTGGTGATGGAGCGGTTCAAACGCCGCAAAAAGATCCTGATCCTCTCCCGCCTGATCATTCAGGGCATCAACGTCGTCTTTATCGGCGCCATACCATTCTTCCCATTGGGGCAGCAGGCAAAGCTTGTCATATTCGGTGCGTCGATTCTGACGATCAACGTCATGAACGCCTTTATGGCGCCCGGCATGACGGCCTGGCATATTCAGTTTTTGCCCAACCGGGTCAGAGCCAAGTATTTCTCGCTTTTGCAGATGACCAACGGCATCGTCGTGGCGGTGTTCAACCTGGTCGGCGGCTTTGTGGTGGACAAATTCGAGAGCGTCGGGCTGGAGATCTGGGGCATCACCGTCCTGCGTATCTTTGCGGCGCTGCTGCTGGTCTATGACCTGTTCCTGCTCAGCCGGATGAAAGAGAGCGACTATGAACAGGGCCAGAAGATCGATCTGAAGGGACTGTTCATCCGTCCGTTCAAAGAGACCCTTTATCTGAAAACGGTGGCCATCGCCTGTACCTGGGCGCTGATCGCCAACATGCCCGGTTCTTATTACTCGGTCTATCTTTTACAGGATCTGGATATCAGCTATTCGTTCATCAACATCGTCAGCATGCTCAACGTGCCGGTTCTGGTGCTGCTGATCCCGGTGTGGTCGAAATTCTTACGAAAATATTCCTGGCTCAAGACCTGTAACCTGTCGGTACTGCTTTACGCGCTGCATTATCTGCTGCTGGCGCTGATCAATGCGAACAACTACGTCTGGCTTTATCCGCTGACGCTGATCTATGCCTATGTACTGGCGGCGGGCATCAACCTTTCCTTCTCGAATATTCCCTATATCAATATCCCCAAGGACAACCAGACCCAGTTTATCGGCTTCTATTCGACGATGACCAACCTGTCGGCACTTCTGGGCGTCACGATCGGACGAAAACTGGTCACCGCGACCGCCGATTCGGTTATTATGGGCATGGGCAACAAACAGCTTCTGGTGTTCGTGGTCGGTACGCTGATGATCTTCGGCGCGGGCATCATGTTCCTGCTGAGACGGGGCGTCAAAGAAGAATAACCCTTACAAACGGCTTTGCCGTTTGACTTGGCAAGAATGGCTCGCGGTCAAGATGACGACCGCGCCGCAGACCAAGCCCCTCCGGCTTGGCCGATGCGGACACCATTCTCGCTAAAGAGGACTGATCCCTTGCGGAATTATTCCTGCGTACATATACCG
>JAFQND010000301.1 GCA_017396055.1 Oscillospiraceae bacterium | reverse complement strand
GGCAAATGCCCGCCTTCCATTGGAAAGGCGGGCGGGATCATCAGATTTTTGCTTTTTTGCGGGAAGCCTCTTTCATCACAAGGCCGGTGGAGTAGTCCAGCTGACGGGACTCGAAACGCTCGTCCTCTTCACGCTGACGGGTCATCAGGGTATATTCCCAGTCGGCGGGAGAAGCGTCGGTTCTCCAGGGACGGCGCTCCCAGTAATATCCGCGGAAGGGGTCACGGGTAACGTTCATGTTTTCGAGGATCGCGTCATGCAGACGGTCGCGGACAGCAGCCAGTGCCGGATCATCGATCAGGTTGTGCATCTCGGCAGGGTCATTGTCCATATCATACAGTTCGTCACTGGTCAGCAGGTTCAGCACCAGCTTGTACCGGCCGTCAAAGACGGCACGCATGACCTGCAGACCGCCGAAGCCGTCATGGTCGACCTCATAGCGGCCGAATTCGGTAAAGACATACTCGTTGGTGCGGACAGAGGGATCTTCCAGCTCGGCAAGCATGCTCTTTCCTTCCAGCACGGGAGGCAGCTTGGCACCCATCAGTTCCAGAACGGTGGGAGTGATGTTGATGTGGGAGACGGGATTCGTGTCCACAACACCTTTGGGGATGCCGGGACCTTTGACGATAAAGGGAATGCGGGTGATCTCGTCGTAAGCGCAGGGGCCCTTTGCCCACAGACCGTGGGAATACATCATATCGCCGTGGTCAGAAGTATAGATCACGATCGCATCAGGAGCATACTGCTCGATGGCGTCGACAACACGGCCGATCTCTTCGTCAACATAGCTGTTGCAGCCGAAGAAATAAGGTTCTTTCAGTTCCAGCGCATCCTTATCGAGGGCAGCATTGCGTGCGCCCCAGACTTTCTGGTGCTCGGGTTTGCCCTCCATGGTATCCCAGATATTCTCGCTCTTGGGGAAGCAGAAATCCTTGTACATGGTGGAGTAAGGAGGAGGACAGAGGAAGGGGTCATGGGGCTCGTCATAGGAAACGACCAGGAAGAAGTCATCCTGATTGTATTTCTGCAGGAAATCGATAGCGCGGTTGGAAACGCGGTGGCCGTACAGGAATTCGGGCGAGAAATCGCGCTCGGCCATCTGCCAGGGCTGACGGGACATGAGACGTTCTTCTTCGGTCAGTTCGTCCAGATAGCATTTCATGTCATACCAGTAATCGGCATCCCAGCCTTTGGGGCATTTGCCCAGACCGAAATAATCGCCGCCGTCCAGATGCCATTTACCGATATAGGCAGTGTGAACGCCGTCAAGAGCGAGGCGCTCGCCCACCGAATGAGCAGTGTCAGAGATGCCGTAGCTGTTGGTCCAGCTGCCGACCGAGTGAGGATACTGACCGGTAAAGATACCGGCACGGGCAGGCTGACAGACAGGCTGCGTGGTATAGGCGCGTTCGCAGCGGACACCTTCAGCGGCAAGGCGGTCGATGTTGGGGGTCTTCAGACCGGTCTCACGGTAGCAGTTGACCATATCCCAGCGCTGGGAGTCGGTCATGATCAGAACGATCTTTCTGTTTTGAAGCATGTCAAAGTCCTTCCTTTCAGGTACATCGTTTCGGCCTGGGGCCGCATTTTCACTACTACCAATTTATCACAGAATCAGCAAAAAGGCAAGGAAATCGTTTTTCGTCCCCGCTTTGCACCTCAACTGCCGGTTGAGTTCCGCAAATAAGCATCCATTGTGCACAACCGGCCGATGTGCTATCCTTAAAGCAGATCAAACAAGGAGGTCGATCTTATGAACAATCTGCACGACAATATCGCTGTGCTGCGAAAGGAAAAGGGACTGACGCAGGAAGAGCTGGGCAATCTTGTGGGTGTTTCCATGCAGGCGGTAAGTAAATGGGAAAATCCGGCAATCATTCCTTTTCTGATGTTCGCTCTGGAACTGATCCATCGCCCTGATTGCTTCTGCTATCAGAGCAATAACCGCTGCATCACTCTGCATGAAAAATAAAATCAAAAGCCGCCTCATCCCGGGGCGGTTTTTTTGTCCTCTTCTTTACTTTCCCCGCCGGTCATGCTACAATAAAACTGACAACAAAAGGATGCGGAACCATGGCAAAGCCGCCGAAAGGAGTTTTCCCTATGATCGCCATCATCGCTGAAAATCATCCCACCCTTGTCTATGCCGGGCGGGAGCTGTGTAAATATCTCGATAAAATGCTCGGATTCCCCTGTGGTATCCTTGTTACCGCCGAACGTCCCGAAGATCTGCCTGTCATTGAGCTGAAGGTGGACCCTGCCCTTGCACCGGTGACCGATCCCGAACTGGATGATGCCATCAGCATCCGTGTGACCGAAGGAGTCGGCTTTATCGCCGGTACCAATCCCCGCGCCGTTCTTCTGGGTGTCTATCGTTTTCTGCGGGCACTGGGTTGCCGGTTTATCCGCCCGAAAACAGAAGGCGAGATCATTCCCAGACTGTGCATCGGACAGCTGAATGTCTCTCTGGACGAGAGCGCCTCCTTCCGGCACAGAGGTGTTGTCATCGAAGGTGCCGACTCGGTCGAAAACGTACTGGATTTCATCGAATGGCTGCCCAAAGCAGGCTACAACGCTTTCTTCACCCAGTTTATGGATCTGAGTTGTTTCTTCAAACGCTGGTACAGCCATGAAGAGAACCCTTATCTCGCCGAAGAGCCCTATAACGATCAGCTGAGCCGGGAATACGAGGCTCAGATCTGGCGCGAGATCGCCCGCAGAAGTCTTCATCACCACGCCATGGGACATGGCTGGACCACCGAACCTCTCGGCATCGAGGGAAGAGGCTGGGATGAAGTGACCCTCGATATCTCCCCCGAAAACCGGGAGCTGCTGGCCATGGTAAACGGCAAGCGGGAGCTCTTTGAAGGTGTTGCCGCCGGCACCAATCTCTGTTACTCCAATCCAAAGGCAAGAGAGGCCATCTGTGATTATGCCGTGAAATATCTGAAGGAGCATCCCGGCGTAAAATATCTGCATCTCTGGCTGGCAGATTCCATCCATTCCTTCTGTGAATGCGAAAACTGCCGGAAAAAGGTTCCTGCCGACTGGTATCTGATCCTGCTCAACGAGTTCGATCAGCGCCTCACCGCCGAAGGAATCGACACCAAGGTGGTCTATCTTCTCTATCTCGATCTTCTGTTCCCACCCAAAACCGAAAGGCTGCACAACAAAGACCGCTTTGTGCTGATGTTTGCTCCCATCTCCCGTCCCTTCAGCCAGTCGCTGGCCGATTTCAAGGCAGCGGATGACCTGGAGGAGTATCTTCTCAACGAAACGCCCATTCCCCGCACCATCGAGAAAAATCTCGCCTGTCTGAAAGCCTGGCAGGGCTATATGGGCGAAGGCTATGACTCCTTTGATTTTGACTATTACCTCGGCCGTGCCCATTACGGAGACCCCGGTTACTGCGCCATTTCGAAGATCATCGCAAAAGATATCGACAATCTGCCCGCTCTGGGGCTTAACGGTATCCTCTCCTGTCAGGAGCTGCGGGCATTCTATCCTACCGGTCTGCCCAACTATCTGATGGGAATGAAACTCTGGAACAGCTCGCTCACCTATGACGAGATCGCCGATGAATATTTCTCTGCTGCTTACGGCAGTCTGGGCACCGACGTCCGGTCCCTGATGGAAGAAGTGTCCGGCTCCTTTGATATCGATTTCTGGTTCAGAGGACGTCCCGCCATGCAGCCCGGTCTGGCTGAAAAAATGAAAAAGGCTCTCCCTCTTGCCGTCAGGGCAGGAGAACTTGCGCGAAACGCTGTGCCGGAAAACTCCTGTGAAGATATTTCGATCAGCCACCTTGCTCTGTATGAACAATATCTGACCCACTATGCCAACGCGCTGATCCGCTGTGCAGAAGGAGAACCCGCCGAAGGAAAAGCCGAATGGGAACATTTCTGCCGCTTCCTGTGGCAGACAGAAAGTGCTCTGCAGCCTTATATGGACGCCTACCGCGTCCAGGCGATCGCCAGAAACTTCTTCTTCGGACCGAAGATGTTCTGAAAGGAGTCCGTATGAAACATCCCTACTTCACCTATGAACGGGCAGAGCTGCTCTCTGCTCCGAAAATTCCCCTTGTCATTCTTCCCGACAGCGAGGCTGCCTTTTCCGACATGGCTCACGAGATGGCCGATACCATCGAAGCCAACAATGCCGCCGGCAAACACACCGTCTTTATCGTTCCTGTCGGTCCTGTGGGACAGTACCCTATCTTTGTCGATCTGATCAACTCTCGCCGCATTTCGCTGAAAGATACCTGGTTTATCAACATGGACGAATATCTGACCGACGAAAAAGAGTGGATCGACGCTTCCGATCCCATGAGCTTCCGCGGATTTATGAAAGAAAATGTCTATGAAAAGATCCGCCCAGAGCTGGTCATGCCGGAAAACCAGCGTATCTTCCCCGACCCCCGCGACCCGGAAGCCATCTCCCGGCTGATCAAAAACTTAGGCGGTGTGGACATCTGCTTCGGCGGCATCGGCATCAACGGTCATGTGGCCTTCAACGAAGCGGATGATACCCTCACTCCCGATCAGTTCAGAGCACTTCCCACCCGTGTCCTTCCCATCAGCCCCGCCACCCGTGCCATCAACTCACTGGGTACCCTGAACGGTGCCATGGACGCCATGCCCGATTTCTGTATCACCATCGGTTTTGACGAGATTTTCGCCGCAAAGAAAGTCCGTCTCGCCTGCTTCCGCGACTGGCACCGTGCCGTCGTCCGTCAGGCCTGTTACGGCGAGGAAAGCGGTCACTTCCCCGTGACCTTACTGCAGAGTCACCCCGACGCCCGCATCACCATCAGCGAATTTGTCGCTGCTCTGGGATAAACACAGCAAAAAAGCTCCCTCATCGAGGGAGCTTTTCTTTTTACGGTATGATCTCGCTGCCGACCCAAAGGGTCTCGCCCGTAAAAATACGGGGCAGATTTTCTTTCAGCATATGGGGAAGCAGCTCGATGGAACCGATATCCTCCAGAGAAACCCATTCAAAGCCTTCCATCTGGTGGTCCATCTCGGTGGGATCTCCCCACGAAACAGGCTCCGCAATGAAAATATGCATCATCCGGTGGCAATAATCGGGATATTTCGCACAGAGTTCGGGATCGGTATAGATCTCCTCTGCCAACGCGGCAAAACGGATGATCTTTGCTTCACAGCCGGTCTCTTCTCTGATCTCGCGAAGGACCGCGTCCTCCAGGCATTCGCCCTGATGCTGACCGCCGCCGGGCAGATCGTAATAAATCGTTCCGTTATCCCGTCTGCAGCGGTTGAGCAGAATTTTTCCGTCTTTGATGAGCAATGCTTTCGCAGCACTTCTGATTGCCATAAACCGTCTCCTTTATGCGATCCAGGCACCATCTGCGCCGACCTTATAGCCGTCGATGGTGGTATTTCTGAGAAGATGACCTTCTCCGTTGAAATAATAGGTCTTGCCGTCGATACGCGCCCACTGTCCCTGTACACGGCAGCCGGTGGCCTTGGAGAGATAGTAGGTCTGGCCGTTGATATTCTGCCAGCCGGTCAGCATCGCGCCGGAGGAAGAAAGCCAGCATTTGCTGTTTCCATAGGTGACCCAGTCGTTGGCGACCATTGCGCCGGACGAACCGAAGTAATACCACAGACCGCCCACCTGCTGCCAGCCGTTGGCGACCATAGTGCCGTCAGCTCTGAGCCAGTACCATTTACCGGAGACATAAGCCCAGCTGTTTTTGTACAGCACACCGTTCATATAGGCATAGTACCACTTGCCGTCCACCTGGAACCAGCCGCGGGCTCTGCCGCCCCAGTTATAGAAATAATAAGTCTGTCCGTCGACAGTCTGCCAGCCGGTGACCATCAGACCTTTTTCGTTCATGTAATACTGAGAGGTCTTCCATTCCTGCCAGCCGGTGACCATTTTACCCTTTTCGTCGACAAAATAGTACCCTTCATCTGCCTGTACCCAGCCGGTCGCAATGATATTGCCGGCAGCGTCCAGATAATATTTGCCGTCTTCCTTTACAGTCCAGCTGATGGAGGAGCCGTCATCCGTCGAAGGGCCGCCGGGTGTATCACCGCCCAGAACGGGAGTGGGACCTTCGGAACCGGAAGGAAGCTCGGGCGCATCATTTCCGCCCTCATCGGGAAGAGCAGGTATGGAAGGTGCCGTGTTGGTACCGTTCCAGACGCCGTAATCGTCAAACCAGTAAGCGGTGCCGTTGATCGTCATCGAACCGGTCGCATAGCTGCCGTTCGCATCGGTGAACCAGTACCAGTCTTTTCCGTGCAGCTGCCAGCCGGACATTGCCTGCGGCAGGGTGACCAGCGTAGTGCCGGAAGAAAGCTTTTTGAGGATAGCCTGCTGTGCCGAACTGTCAAGAGCGATCAGATTCCAGCTGAGGTCGGCATATACACCGCTGAGATTCTCCAGACCGGCGAGCGAGCTGATCTGATTGTTCACCATATAAAGTGTCCTGACCGAAGAGGGAACTCCCGACAGCGACTCGATGCCGTTGTCCGAAAGATCCAGATACGTGAGCTTCTGCAGCTTTTTGACGCCGCCCAGTTCGCTCAGCTCATTGCCCACAGCGGAAAAACTCGTCAGACTCGCGGGAAGCGCGCCAAGAGATGTAAGGGTATTGTCATCCAGAGAAAGGGAAGTGATCTTTTCCAGGTCTTCCAGACCGGAGGTACTGTAGATCTTATTGTCGTTCAGATTGGCAGAAACAAGGCTCGAACAATCACCGATATCGCCAAGGTTCTTGATCTTGTTGCCGTTTGCAGTCAGCTGCTGCAGCTTTGTCAGCTTACCCACACCGTCCAGTGTGGTCAGACTGTTTTCCGAAACGTCCAGCATCTGCAGATTTGTATTCCCCTTCAGGGTGGACAGGTTGCGAAGTCTGTTGTACGACGCATTCAGCTTTGCCAGATTGGGCAGATAGGAAAGTCCTCTCAGCGAGGTCAGATCCATCTCGGACAAGTCCAGCTCGGTGATGCAGGCCAGCTCATACTCGCTTAAGTCGCCGCTGTCATCGATATCAAATTCATATAAAAGAACATCATAGATATCGGCATCAAATTTCGCGCTGGGAACAACATCGTTGGTATAACCGTAAGCTGCAAATGTTGAAAAAGTGAAGACAGCCGCACCGGCCATTGCAGTCACGACCGCGGCAGCTTTTGTCAGAATTCTTTTTGTCATGGGTCTCCTCCTGTAAAAAGGGTCTGTGCGCATTCGATATGCTCCGCGCCCCGCCGCGGAGATATATTTTATTATATCATATACGCCCGACGGGGTAAAGTAGTTGCATCCCAGCGAAATTTTGAATTTTTTTCCTGCTTCGTTGATTCCGGAACCAATTCATGTTACAATCGGACTGAAGAAAATCTTTTTTCGCTGCAACTTTTCGGGCCGCCCGAAAGTATTATAGATGAAAGGAGGGGGAACATTGAATCAGGTTTCATTGGCGCGCGATGAAACAGCAGATGTTCTTCTTGACCGTTACGGCAATATGATCCTGCGGCTGGCTTTCTCCTGTATGAAAAACATCCCGGACGCTGAAGACGTTCTGCAGGATGTTCTCGTCAAAGTTCTGGAAAAGGCTCCGGCTTTTGAAAGCGAAGAGCACCGCAAAGCCTGGCTTATCCGGGTCACCGTCAATATCTGCCGCAGCCGGCTCCGTTCCCCCTGGAGACGGCACAAAGAGCTGGAAGAGACCGATGCCGCCGCGGCAGAGGAAAACTGGCTGGAGGGAAACATTGTTCTGGATGCTGTTATGGCGCTTCCGGACAAATATCGGGAGGTCATCCATCTGTTTTATTATGAGGATTACAGTGTCGGACAGATAGCCGCCCTTCTGGGTAAAAAGGAATCCACTGTCCGTTCGCTGATGTTCCGCGCAAGAGCGATATTAAAAGAAAAACTGAAAGGAGCGGTTGATCTTGAAGAAAGCATATAAACAGGCCATGGATCAGATCGCCGTATCCGATCACATGAGAACAAGAATACTGGCAAAAACCGCAAAACCCAAAAACCGTTATGGATGGGTCAGAACAGCCTGCGGTGCTGCGGCATGTTTCGCACTGCTCTGTACAGTGGGATATGTGGGACTTCAGACATTGGATGCCGCGCCGGAAGCCGCCATGGATGCGGGAATGAACGGAGCGAACAAAACCGCCGCGCCGGCTGAGGGTGCTTTTGATGTGCTGGAAGATTCGATCGAAAGCGAAGCGTATTCCTTCAGTGCCGGAGAAACCGCCATGGAAGAAGCCGCCGACGGTTCTGCCAAAGCGGATATGAAATCCGAGCCGGATACCGACGATATCCCTGCCGCAGAACCCACCGAAGATACCCCGGACGTACTGATCGCCAATCCCGTGGTAAAATACAAATACCTGGAAGACGCGCTGCCCGTGCTGGAGTTTATGCCCGTCGTTCCTGTCGAGGCTATCAACGGTGATGTGACCGTCATCGGCGGTGAAGTGCTGCAGCTCTGCTGGGAGCAGGACGGCGTGGATTATACCTACCGTACCGCCCTGGGCGATGCCGATGTCAGCGGCATCTATACCAGCCGCAAATATACCGAGGTCGCACAGCTGGATGACTGCGATACTTCTTTCCCTGTGGAGTTCAGCGGCGACGGAAACACCTTCTCCCTTGCCCTCTGGAAACGGGACGGCATGACCTTCAGTCTCTTTGCCGAACCCGGGACCGATATGGACGCTCTGATCGAAATCATCGGATAACAGAAAACAGGAGGCTTTGACCTCCTGTTTTTTATTTTACGGTAAACACCCAGGTGAGCGCACCTTCCGCATAAACCGACTCAACCTCATAGATACCGGCTTTCAGTGAAAGCATTCCTTTTTCATCGGGAGTGAACAGTTCTTCCTCTGCCGAAGTATCGCCCGCGTCCGAAAGGTCCCACCTACGTACCGTCAGGCTTTCCGGTTCCTTCGACAAGATGAACCGCATCTTTTTGCAGCCTTCCGGCACCGATACCGCCTGCAGCCGTTCTTCCGACCACTGCAGCGGATGGGGCGAATCCATCAGCATCGCCTCGTCACCGTTTACCCACGAGGAGGAGCCCCTCGGTGCATTGAGACAGGAGGTAACCTGTTTCCCCGCACATTCCACCTGTAAAACCGGCATGGGATCAGGCTCTGCCTTTGGCAGCATCTCCTCCAGTTCGGCGACGATCGCCGTGATATCCGTTTCGGTACCGGTCAGTTTCAGATATTCACACCCGCCAAAATGTGCGGGATAGGTCTCCATGACCGAACCGTCAAAACCGACTTCCAGCTGCATACCGGGCTTCAGCCCATCGGCAGGAAATTCTTTTCCCTTCTCGTCATAGATGGGACAACCTGTTCCGACTGTCGCCGCACTGCCCGCTCCCTGACCGTCGACAACCACCAGAAGACTGCTGCCGTTATTTTCGATGATGGTCACATTGGCAGTTGCCGCCGCCTTTGGTATCCCGCAGGCTGCAAGGATCAGTGCGCAGCATCCTCCTGCCAGTATTTTCAGCCATTTCTTCACGAAAAACACCTCCCGGAAATAATATTCTCTATGCTGAATACGCCTGAGCGCTCCTTTTCGTTGCACGAATCTGCCATATTTTTCCGCACCTTCTCTCTTTTCGCGGCATATTCTGAAACAGTCCCATGGAAAGGAGATGCCGCCTATGGAACACAAAGATAAAATCTGTTCCGTCTTCGGCGAGGGCTGTGAGATCGATGACCTCCCCCTCGCCATGACTTATGTTCCCATGCAGCAGTGGGAAAAGCTCTATGAACCCTGTGAAGCGCTCGAAAGAGGAACGCTTTTTTGTAAACTCGATCTGCCGTTTATCGGAAAGGGGGCTGTGCCGGATGGAAAATAATCTGCAGTCCCTTCTTCGGGAGATCCAGGCGGTGAAATTTGCCCTGATCGAAACAAAACTCTTTCTGGATACCCATCCCTGTGACTGTGAAGCGATGGAATACTATCTCTGTCAGAAGGAAAAGCTGGAAGAACTGACGGCACGCTGGGAAAAAGCCTGTCCCGATATCCGTAAAGAAAACGGTCAGATGCGCTGGGCGTGGGTCGATTCCCCCTGGCCCTGGCAGGTGGAGGGTTAAGCTATGTGGAGTTATGAGAAAAAACTGATCCATCCCGTCAAGGTAAAACGCCCCGACCCTCAGGCCGCATCGGTCATCATGAGCCAGCTGGGAGGTCCCCACGGCGAACTGGGCGCAGCCACCCGTTATCTCAGCCAGCGTTTTGCCATGCCATACGGCGAAGTGACCGGAATCCTTACCGACGTCGGCACCGAAGAACTTGCCCATGTGGAGATGATCTCGGCGATCCTCTATCAGCTGACCCGTAATCTTACCCCCGAAGAGATCAAACGAAAAGGATTCGATGCCTATTTTGTCGATCACACCGCCGGCATCTGGCCGCAGGCCGCTTCCGGGGCAGCTTTCAGTGCCGAAACCCTCGCTTCCACCGGTGATATTTTTGCCGACCTGAACGAAGACCTTGCCGCCGAACAGAAGGCAAGACTCAGCTATGACAATATCCTCCGCCTGGTGGATGATCCCGACGTAAAAGACGCTATCCGTTTCCTTCGTCAGCGCGAGATCGTCCATTATCAGCGTTTCGGTGAAGCGCTGCGCATCGCACAGGATAAGGTCTGCGCGAAGAATTTCTTTGCCTTCAACCCCTCGTTCGACACAAAAGCTGCCAATCTCATCACCAAAAACCCCTGCTGCTGAGAAAATGCCCCGTCCGTTCAAAACGGATGGGGCATCTGTATTGCAAAAAACGTTCTGCCCGGGTATAATGAAGACAGAAAAGTCCTCGGGAGGTAATCTGTATGTTCGCTTCAAATGACGTGCCCATTCTTCTGGTATTCGGACAGTCCAACGCCCACGGGCACTCCCTCGCCATGGCGCCGGAGGACCGCATCACCGCTCCGCTCTCCCATGTGCACACCCTCCGGCAGGAGGAGAATCTGACCTTTACTCCCGACCGCCCCGTCTGGAGCGGTTATACCTCTGCCGGCACAAATCTCGGCGAAACACAGGACGATACCTACTGTCTGCCTGGATTTCTCGCAAACCGCTGGCAGAAACTCTGTGAAGACCATCCGGGTCAGTTCCCAGACCTGTACATCATCCGCATCTCCATCGGTGCAGAAGGTGTCACCGAAAAATTCATGTGGCATCCTGATTATGAGCGTGTCCTGATCCCCGGTCCTCTGGGTACTGTCAAAATGGCGCTCTATCCTCTCGCCTGCGGCATCATGCGCGCCGTCATGGACGATTTCAGAAAACAGGGAAAAAATCCACATATCCTCGCTTTGCACTGGCT
>JAFQND010000300.1 GCA_017396055.1 Oscillospiraceae bacterium | reverse complement strand
GCTCTGACCATGATCACCTCCATCGTCATCCTCGCCGTAACTTCCAATGTTGTTCTCTCCCTCGGTATGGTCGGCGCACTCTCGATCGTCCGCTTCCGTACCGCCATCAAGGACCCACTGGATATTGCATTTCTCTTCTGGGCCATCTGTGCAGGCATTATCCTTGCTGCGGGCATGATCCCCCTTGCCGTCATCGGAAGCGTATCCATCGGTCTGATCCTGCTTGTGTTTGTCAATCAGAAATCCGTTTCCCATCCCTATATGATCGTACTGAGCTGTGTGAATCATGACGCAGAACAGCGGGCAAGGGAATTCCTTGCAAAGAATGTGCTCCGCTCTGCCGTCAAGAGCAAAACCGCCGTCAAAGGCGCCATCGAAATGAATATCGAAGTCCGTCTGAAAAAAGACAATACCGATTTTATCAGCATTCTCTCCGAACTGCCCGGTGTGAACAGCGCTGTGCTGGTTTCCTACAACGGCGATTATATGGGATAATGCCCCGGTTCCGCAGGAGCGGTCTTTCACAGGACAAATGTCTCACAGGCCGGGAAAACAAACCCGTGAATATACCGTTTTTGACTGAAACAAAGAAAGGCCGATGAACAGCTGATGCTGCTCACCGGTCTTTTTACATCTTTTTTCTGCGAGTCATCAGAGCAGAAGCAGCAAAGCTGCACCGGCACGGTAGATATCTCCTTCCACCTCACCGATCAGATCCTTGCCCCAGCCTCTGCCGGAGTAAACACTGCCGTCGGAGCTGACTTCACCCACCAGGTCTCTGCTCCATCCTCTTCCGCGGTAAACGCTGCCGTCAGAGGCGACTTCGCCGATCAGGGTTCTGCCCCAACCTCTTCCCGAATAGACGCTTCCGTCGTTGTCAATTTCGCCGACCTGGGTTCTTCCCCAGCCTCTTCCGCGATAAACGCTGCCGTCAGAATCGATCTCGCCGACCTGTTCTCTGCTCCATCCTCTTCCACGATAAATGCTGACAGACATATTCATTTTCCTTTCTATTTCAGATTCTGCCTTTCGGCTTTCTAAGAAAGGAACAGCCCTGCCCGCCCCTTTTCGCAGACACTCAGAAATTTTTCCGGAGCATTCCGCCAAACCAGTGATCGCACTCGCCGGTCTTTCTCACTTTCAGAATATTCCGGCAGGTCTCAGCCATCAGCGTGATCACCGGCAGCAGAAGTTCTTCACCGAATCCGTCCACCGCGGGAATATGCCAGCCGTTCATATCAACAAGCCCCGCTCTGGCTCCGGCGTCCAGTACCCGTGCATAAACCGCCGCGTCGGGCAGAAGGTCCTCCCTTTCCAGCAAAAGTGCCATGGCGGCCGTCAGCGCCATCAGTCCCCAGTCGGAGGTTGTCGCCGTCAGAACGCAGTCTGCCGCCGTTTTCGCAGCGATCCCGCCGCCGCAGCCGCATCGGCACTCGTCCGGGGCGGTATAGGGGATATGCTCATAGAGATGCGGCCGCAGCGCCGCAAGCCCTGCCTCGTTTCCCAGGTCGCCGACCGCAAGGGCCGGTACGCCCTTTTCCGAAAGGGCTTCGAAAAGAAGATCGGTCTTTGCCTCCAGATGAGTCAGGTCGAGACCTGTGGCGTTGTGATAAACATCTTTTTCGTTTCTGCCGGGCAGTTCGACAGCCACCGCCATCGAAGGAAGTTCCTTTTCCAGAAGAGAAGCGATTTTCCGCTCTGCTGCTTCCTTTTCCTTTGGAAACGCAACAAATCCCACCGAAGCGGGCAGTTTTTTCACCTTCTCAACAGCATCTTCCCCGTCATAGAAATGCAGCCCCGCGGCGGCAGCCATCGCCTTTGCCGGTTCGCGGCAGTCTTCGGGACAGACAAGCACCGGCTTTGCACCCATCTGTGCCACCATCCGGCAGAAGACCATCGAACTGACGGCTCCGTCCGTTTCGGGACATTCATGGGGCAGAAGAACAAACCCGGTCAGCACATAAACAGCCTCACCGGACCTGATATGCTCCAGAAGATATTCCGCACCGTGTATGCTCACAGGCCCGTCTGACCCGGCAAGTTTTCTCGCCGCAGGATACAATGTTCTGCAGACACCGTAACCCCTCGGGTCAAGGTTCATCAGCGCGTCCAGGTTCTCGCCCGCCTGCAGGACAGATAGTTCGTAAGGGGTCATCATCATTCCTCCAAAAACAGCATGAAAGCCGCCCTTCCGGGCGGCCTTTTTTTCAGCGCAGTGCGTTCAGAACGGCGGCAACGGTCACTTCCGGTACCTCCAGTTCGCCGGCATCGTGCTCTGCCATGATCTCCAGTGCGTGTGCGTCCGAGTCGGTGATGACCCGGTAAGGCTCTGCCGCAGCACAGGGCGGATTCTTTACTTCCACCGTCACCGCCTCCAGCTCGGGCGGAATAAAGCCCAGGTTTGCGATGACCGAATAGGAGTTCTTGTCGATATGGGCGGGGATCGGCACACCGCCCAGTTCTCTCACCTTCGCAAAGACCTTTTCAATGGAAAGAGAGGTGGCGTTGATCAGAAGTTTGTCGGTCTCACCGAGAACAGTGTCCTCTTCGTCCATCCACAGCTGTCTGCCGAAGATATCCGGACGGTTCATAATGGCCGGCAGCGCGTCATACAAAACCTTATCCATTTCCAGCGCTGCCTCAACCGAGGGAAACAGCGAGAGCACATGAACTTCTTCTGCCGTGGTCACCTCGATCGCCGGGATGACCAGAATACCGTTGGCTTTGCCCAGCGCCGCCACGGCAGGCAGATTTTTGGCCGTATTGTGGTCCGCCACCGCAATGGCGTCCAGCTCCAGGATCTGCGCCATGCCGATGATATTATTCGGCGTCATCTCTTCTTCGCCGCAGGGCGACAGACAGGAATGGATATGCAGATCGTACCGCAGTCGGGGCACCGGGATCACCGCCTTTCGTAAACTGTACCGGGATTATACCAGCTCAAGTTCCTTTGCCAGCTTCAGTGCCACCTGGAAAGTGGGCTCGTCGCTGTAGAGAACACAGACTTCCTGATCGACGGCTTTCTGTAAAACGGCTTCGTCCAGCTTGATGCCCTCACAGAGGATCACACAGCCCACATCGGCCAGCACCGCGACCGCAATGGTGTTCACATTGCCCATAACGGTCAGGAAAGCGTCATCTTCTTTGGCCCGGCCCATGACCATGCTCAGAAGGTCGCAGCAGTAAACGCCGCCGATCTCCCGTTCGTTTCCGCAGCCCGCGCAGGCTACGGTATAGCCGTATTTTTCAGCAAATGCCAGTGGAGTCATTCAACTTCCTCCTTTTTTGTCTCTTCTGTTTTATCATGCTGATGCAGACTGCGGAAATAGAACACACAGTCTTCGATCGAAGCAAGACCGCGTACCACGTCCTCCGCCAGTGCCCGGCAGGAAGGAGCGCCGCAGCTTCCGCAGTCAAGGCCCTCCAGCTGATCGACGATCTCGTCGATTCGGGCCATTTTCTGCATGGCGGCCATCATGTTGCTGTCCAGTTCCATGACAGGAACAAACCGCATGGCAGTATCCCAGCCCAGTTCTTCGTGCAGCTCATAGATATCGGGGTGGTTGAGGCTGATGGGCAGCGTCTTGCGGATACGCTTGAGTTTGGTTTCGGCGATATAGGGGTTTTCCACGTTGAGCACGCCGCCGACACAACCGCCGCTGCAGGCATTCAGCTCGATAAACTCGACGCCGTTGATCTTCTCGTCTTCCAGGTCTTCCAGCACACGGATAACATTTTCGATACCATCGGCAGCCAGATAGCTGTCGTTGAGAAGTCCCGACGATTCGCCGGAGCTGCTGCCCCAGGAGATACCGATACGGCCCGCTTCGGAAGGCGTGGTGACTCTTCCCTCACTGACAAGCTTGCTCATCAGCGGGAACAGCTTGGGATATACATCGCTGACCGCCACGACGCCGTCAACGGCACTCTTTTCGATACCGATCGGCATTCTGGTCGCGGTGACCTTGGCGGGACATGGGCTGATAAAGATGGCGCCGATCTCGCTTTCCGGCAGACCGGTACGGGCGGCAGCTTCTTTTTTAGCCATACGCGCAGCCACTTCGATGGGCGCATTGAGCGGCAGCACATGATCGATCAGACCGGGGAAACGTACCCGGATCAGGCGGGTGACAGCGGGGCATGCCGAACTGATAACGGGCAGAGGAAGCTCTCCTTTTTCCATCAGTTCACGGGTGGCAGCCGATACGATCTCGGCTGCGCGGGAAACTTCGAACACGTCGTCAAAGCCGAATTCCTTCAGCGCACTCAGAACGATGTCCACGTCTTCCAGATTGTTGAACTGCGCCATCAGGGAAGGAGGCGGCAGTGCGATAGAATATTTGAACTGTCCGATGATCGACAGAGGATCACAGACTGCACGTTTGGCGTGATGGGGACAGATCCGGATACATTCGCCGCAGTCAATACACCGTTCCGGCAGAATGACGGCTTTTTTGTTGCGCACGCGGATCGCCTCGGTGGGACACCGCTTGATGCAGTTGATGCATCCTTTGCAAAGCTCTGTATCCAGTCTTACCGAATGGAAAAACTCAGCCATTGGCATAACCTCCTTGCTGAACGTCCCGACAGGAGACTCTGCGGAACTTTATGGAAAAGACGGTCAGAATTTTACCGTCATATACACCGTGGTGCCCACACCGACGGTGCTGTCGATCTTCATCTCGTCCGAATTGGTCTTCATGTTGGGAAGGCCCATACCGGCGCCGAAGCCCAGCGAATGTACCTTCTCGGTGGCAGTGGACCAGCCGGCCTGCATGGCCTGTTCGATATTGGCAATGCCCTTGCCGGTGTCCTTTAAGATCATCTCGATCCGGTCGGGATAGACCAGAACATCGATATCGCCGCCGTTGGCATGGATGACCATATTGATCTCGCCTTCATACAGACAGATGGATACCCGTCTGATCGCATCGGCAGGAACGCCCATCTGGCGCAGTTTTTTTCTTTACCGCAGAGGAAGCCTCGCCGGCGCGGGTAAAATCGGTGCCGTCAACTTTATACTGAAGCTTAATCGCTGTCACCGATCACACCTCCCTTGAGTCCTGCTTCCCACAGACGTCCGCAGGCGTTGTACATTCTCAGATCGGTGGACAGAACCACCATATCCTTGCGGCGGGCGATCGCCAGCATATCTTCATCGGGCACCTTTCCGCGAACGAAAACGATGCACTTTGCGTCTACCACAGCTGCAGTTCTTACGACCTGCAGATTAACCAGTCCGGTCAGCAGCAGGTCCTTGGCCTTTGACGCCGCAAGGACGTCGCTCATCATGTCGCTGCCGCAGGCAGTCTCGATATCGGGATCGAGAAATTCCTCGCCTACGAGAAGCCTGGCGTTAAGGGTCTCGATGATCTGCTTGACTTTCATATTGTTTCTCCCCTCACGGTCTGGGGTTTAGGCGTTTCTGTACTGATTGATGATGCCTTCAACATCATCTGGGGTAACTCTGCCGTGAACATCTTCATTGACCATCATGACAGGTGCAAGTCCGCATGCGCCTACACAGCGGCAAGCCT
>JAFQND010000299.1 GCA_017396055.1 Oscillospiraceae bacterium | reverse complement strand
TCACGGATATTCCCGAAGAGGTTTACGCCTCTGCCCGATTTTTCCATTTTGGTTCGGTGGCTCAGGCACAGGAACCCTCCCGTACCACTATGACCGAGGCGGTGAAAAAAGCCCGTGCCGCCGGTGCAGTGATCTCTGATGACCCCAATCTGCGTGAGCGTCTCTGGGTTGATCTTGATGAGGCGAGAGAAATTATTCTTTCTTCGCTGCCTCTGTGTGACATGCTGAAGATCTCCGGAGAAGAGAAGGAATTCCTCTTCGGCGATATGGATGAAAATGAAGTCGGCGCCAGACTGAACGGCGAATATGGTATTCCCTTTGCAGTTATCACAAAGGGTAAAGACGGTTGTACCGCTTTTGTGAATGGCCGCCGGTTTGATTCTCCCGCTTATGATGTAAAGACGATCGATACCACCGGAGCAGGTGACTCCTTCTGGGCCGGTATCATCCTGAACCTGCTGGAATCCGGCAAGCGTCCCGAAGAGATGACAGACGAAGAACTGGCCGGTATGCTTCAGTTTGCCAATGCTCTTGGCAGCCTTGTTACGACAAAGCGGGGAGCTATCGCGGCAATTCCTGAGTATAGCGAAGTGGAAGAGCTGATCGCATCGGGCAAAACACTGTGATTTGATCCCCCGGCTTGTCCGGGGGATTTTTGAGGAGAGCATGATGAAAACATTGGTCCCTGCTGTTTATAAAGACTTTCGTTGTATCGGTTCCGCCTGCAAAGACAATTGCTGCATCGGCTGGGAAATTGACATTGATGATCGTACGGCTGCGTTTTATCGGGATGTTCCCGGCGTTTTTGGCGAACGTCTGAAGCGTGATATCGATTGGGATACGCAGTGCTTCCGTCTGGCAGAAGGGGAACGCTGTCCGTTTCTCAACGGGCAGAATCTCTGTGATATCATTCTTCATCTTGGTGAGGAGCATCTGTGTGATATCTGTGACCGGCATCCGAGATTCCGTAATGTCCTGCCGGCCAGGGTAGAGATGGGTATCGGTCTTTGCTGTGAGGAAGCGGTCAGACAGTTTCTGACCTGTGAGGAAAAAATGGCTCTCGTATCCGGTCCGGATGTGGATGAGGAGCCTGTGGAAATAGATCGGACGCTGCTTTACGGATGCGGTAAAGTGCGTGACTTGGCTTTTTCTGTTATACAGAACCGTAAACTGCCGCTGATCGACCGGGTACGCCAGCTCCTTACTCTGGCAGATGAACTTTGGCTGGCTCAGGATGACACCGGTATGGGTCAGGCAGAGGTCGCCGCACGATATGATGATCCGGAAAAGCTGCAGCCCTATGAGTACAGGGAACCCATCGATGGTGAAAAAGAACTTATCTGGTCGGAAGTGGCAGAAGTTTTTCTCTCTCTGGAGAGACTGGACGAAAATTGGACTCCGCTGCTGATGGCTTTTGCAGATAAGACCGAGGAAAAAGAGCTGCCCGATATTCCCTTCGAGCAGCTGATCTGGTATTTCCTCTTCCGTCATATGATGGCCGCTGCCGAAGATGGTGATGTCGCCGGACGGCTGACCTTTGCAGCAGTCAGTTTTCTGGTCATCCGGCGGATGGTACAGCAGGGCGGCGAACTTCAGGATATTGTTCGGCGGTACTGCAAGGAGATCGAATATTCCACCGATAACATGTATGAGCTTCTGGACAGCTTTGCTGCGGAGCGCTGTTTTGAACCTGACGCGCTTGCAGTGTTGATTTGAACACAGTGTTTCCGCAGTATGAAGATTTCTCCGCAAAAGATTTCAGATTGTCATCGTTTGCCCTAAAAAGTAACAGTCCGATGACGATTCTGTTAAAATCCGATGCACTCTATTGGCTTTTTCGCTGAAAAATGGTATACTGATGTTACTGAGAAGCGAAAGGAGCGTTCCTATGAAAAGAGTCCTGTTGATCGCGATGGCTATGCTGATGGTTCTTTCAGCAGCGTCCTGTATGCAGAAAATCGATACCGGAAGTAAAAATCCTTCCTCTCAGATCACCGGATCTGAGGTCAGTAAGCCTTCGGTGTCTTCCGAAACCTCTTCTCAGCCGCAGAGTAAACCGGAGAGCAGCATCCCTGACAATTCTGAAGAATCTTTTGTTCCCGAAGAGGGAGAGGTCGCTATCTTTGACCCGGAGACCGATACGACCGTTTCTGAGGTTGTTGATGCTGAGGAAGATCTGGATGCGGCACTCGTGAAAGCGCTGAATGCTGCACTGAGCTTTGATGGTTATGAGATTAAAGTCAACGATGTCACGCTGGAAAACGGCGGATTGACCATTGACCTTGCCGAAGATTCGATGCCTCTGGTAGGCGTGGGTTCCAGCGGAGAGGCTGCATGCCTGAGATCGATCGCTGTGACCTTCCTGAAAAATTATCCCGATGCTGAATTGATCTACTTTACCGTAGATGGCGGCATCTATTCTTCCGGACATATCGAGTTTGCTCCCGGTGAGCCCTATATGGACCGAAGTATGATGGACTGACTTAAACAAAACACCCGCCTTCCGGAAAAGGAAGACGGGTGTTCTGCTATTTTAAGGAGAATGAAATTGTGAAACCGGGGATCATTGGGCCTGAGGCGTGACCGCCAGACCATTTTCGCTGAATGTGACGATCAGAGTGGAACCTGCATGAACCTGATCTGCAATGATCATACGGCCGATCAGAGTTTCCAGTTTGCGCTGCATGAACCGTTTGAGCGGGCGGGCTCCGTAGCGGGGGTCATAACCGTTGTCGACGATATAATCTTTCGCTTCCTCGGTAAGGACGATATCCAGCTGTTTATCATCCAGACGTTCCTGCAGATCCTTCAGCTGCAGGTCAACGATGGCAGCAATGTTTTCCTTCGTCAGCGGTTTGTAATAAACGATCTCATCCAGGCGATTGAGGAATTCCGGGCGGAAGGAGCGCTTGAGCAGCACATCGACCTGTTCACGGGCCTCCTCGCTGATCTCGCCGTCCTGCTGAATACCGTCCAGCAGATATTCCGAGCCAAGATTGCTGGTCAGAATGATAATGGTATTTTTAAAGTCGACCGTTCTGCCCTGGCTGTCGGTAATGCGGCCGTCGTCCAGCACCTGCAGAAGAATATTAAAGACATCGGGGTGGGCTTTTTCCACTTCGTCAAAGAGAACGACCGAATAGGGTTTGCGACGAACGGCTTCGGTCAGTTGACCGCCTTCCTCG
>JAFQND010000298.1 GCA_017396055.1 Oscillospiraceae bacterium | reverse complement strand
TATCCGTCGGACTGGACAGCCCTCTCCGCCGTGTCATATCGATGCCTTCCTCCGCAGGCCGTCAGAGTCAGAACAGTGATCAGCACAAGCCACAGCACCGTCAGTTGCTTTCTCAAAGGCACTTCTCCTCTCAGTGTCCATCCGTCATCGAAAGTTTTAAAGATTCAAAGAGTCCAAAGCGGAAACCGTCAGGTCACAGAGGAAGGAATTCCAGTCCCTTCTGGATATGCTCGTCCCAGTAAGCCCAGTTGTGAACGCCGGGAGCTTCATAATAGGTATGTTCAAATCCCAGCTCATCAAGCAGCGCATGGAACCGGCGGTTGGGCTCGAGGGCGAAGTCCTCGGTGCCGCAGGACATGAAGATCTCAGGCATGGGTTTGCCGTTTTCGATCCGGTCGCGGGCAATGTTGAAGATGTTGTTTTCCATGGAGGATTCATACTCGGCGGCCGAGCCGAAATTCACCATAAACTGCACGCCCCGGGCATAGACGCGGGGATCAAGCTGATCCTTCATCGCTTCAAGAGCGGTAATATCGGGCACGTCCCGCAGTTCCTTCGGCATCATGCCCAGTCGGTCACAGCCGGAGGAGAGACCGATGATATGGCTGAACCGGTCGCCGCAGCGCAGACCGATCTTCAGAGCGCCATAGCCGCCCATGGAGAGGCCGCCGATAAAATTCTTCTCCCGCTCGTCGCTGATCTTGAAATATTTCTGACAGAAAGCGGGAACTTCCTCCGAAATGAAATCAAAGAACCGATAGCCGAATTTCTGGTTGGTATAGGCGCTGATATGGGCGTTGGGCATGACGACCGCCAGCTTTCTGCCCGCCACATACCGCTCGATGGAGGTGCGGCGCTGCCAGATGGTGTGGTCGTCCGAGGTGCCGTGCAGCAGATAGAGCACCGGCAGCTTTTCCTCGCCGTCCCAGAGGGGCTTTGCGTCAACGCCGACGCCCTGGCTTCCCTCCGGCAGGATCACATCCATCGACATGGCCATACCCAGTGTGTTTGCAAAGAAATCGACATGCATCAGTGCCATTTTTACTCCTCCTTATCGTCTGCCCGCCGCTCATAGGCCGTGGGCGAAGATCCTTTGACTTTTTTGAACACCCGCGAGAAATAAAGCGGGTCGCTGAATCCCACCGACGCCGCCACTTCGCCCACCGTCATGCCGCCGCTTCTGAGCAGGGTACAGGCTTCGGCGATCCGGTATTGGGTCAGGAATTTTGTCGGTGCCATCGAAAGCTCCTGTGAGAAGACCCGATAGAGATGGCTGGGGCTGATACCCACCGCGTCGGCAATATCCTCGATGGTGATATCCCGGCTGAAGTTCCGGCTGATGTACCGCACAGCCTGATCCACATACTGTCTCGCCGTGGACTGACGGGGCTGACCGCCGCCCGGCTCCTCCATCAGCGCCCCGAGAAAGAGATACAGACCGCCCAGCATCCTCGCTTCGGCGGCGGGACCGTTGCCGCGGGCATCATAGATCCTTTTCAGACAGCGTCTGAGCCGCTCGGGATTTTCCGGCACGATCAGCTGCACCCCCTCGCGGAAGGGGGTCATTCCCAGAAGATGATGGGCTTCGGTGCCGTTGAATCCCACCCAGTAATATTCCCAAGGCGAGATCTCGTCGGCGATATAACAGCACAGCTCACCCGGACGGATACAGAAAAGTCCGCCCTCGGGGATCTCCAGCGTTCCGAAGGGGCCTTTGAGCACACCCTTTCCCTCGGCGGCAAAATGCAGCACATAATGGTCGCGGGTGGCGGGACCCCAGGTATATCCCGGCTCACATTTCTGATAGCCGGTGTTATAGATGCTCAAAGAGATATTGTCCTGACTGGCATGATAGGAAAATTTATAGGGATCCATCGGGTTTTCCCCTTTCCTCCCGCCGGAAACCGGCAGGGAAATCTCGAAACTTTTTCGCTGAAAAAACCGTTGCTTTCACAGATCGTCTGTGTTATCTTTGTGATATCATAGTACCAGTTTTCCGGGCAGATTGCAAGCAAAGCGGAAGATAAAAAGGATATAAAATCTCCCCGTCCGCCCGGAGAATCGAAACGGAGGAAATACCATGTATGATCTGAGACTCTGGAACAATTACCCCTCCTGTGCCGATGAAGAAGGGGCAAAAAGATTCATCGAACTGATCAAAAAATATCCCGGATGCTGCGATACCGTCTGGCTGACCACCCTCTCCGGCTGGCCCGCACTTGCCGACCATAAAAAAGAATCCGACCGCATCCTGCCCATCGCCGCTCTCTTCCGCGAGGCGGGAGTGGATGTTTCTTTACAGTTTGCCTGTACCCTCGGTCACGGTGTCGCCCATACCGGTGTCGACCGGACGGGTCTTTTTGCCGACGGCGAACCGGAGTATATGTTCGGTCCGAACGGCGAGAGAGCCGACTATTCCTTTTGCTGGTACGGCGAAAAGTTCAGAAAATACTTTGCTGAAACAGCAAAACTCTATGCACGCCTGATGCCAAAGACCGTCTGGCTGGACGATGACCTGCGCACGACCAACCATCTGCCCGCCGAGCACGGCTGCTTCTGTGAAAGCTGCATCGCCCGGTTCAATAAAAAATGGAACACCTCCTTCACCCGTGAGGAACTGGTGCATGAGATCAACTACGGCGACCTTGTCTGGCGTGAGCGCTGGATCGAACAGACCAAAGACGGCATCCGCTCCTTCTCGGCCATGATCGCAAAGGCCATTCTGGAAGTGAGTCCCGACAGCGTCATGGCGGTGGAATAC
>JAFQND010000297.1 GCA_017396055.1 Oscillospiraceae bacterium | reverse complement strand
CCGCAGACACCGCAGACTTTTACCTGGACCAGAACGTCCTTGGGACCGAGAACGGGCTTGGGCTGCTGTTCAACACGCAGATCATGTCTGCCGTAAAATACCGCACTTTTCATTGTAAGACCTCCGTTTTATCTGAGTCTGCCGAAACGCCGGCAGACCGGTTCTCATTAAGTCCAGTATACCGACTTTTTCTGTAAATTGCAATGGCGGGGACAAATAAATTTGCATAGAAAAACGGCCCGCCGAAGCGAGCCGTTCAGAATCATTTTTCACGGGAAGGATCGATGTCGGAAAGGTTGGAGAAGATGGACGGCATACCCGCGGGCGACAGCAGCGTTGCATCGTAATATGCCCAGCCGTCGTTGCCGTGGTTCTTGACATAGTAAAGCGCCTGGTCCGCTCTGTCCAGCAGCTGGTCATACTGGGTACCGTCATCGGGACAGAAGGCGATACCTATACTGCAGGTGACAGGGAATTCACCGCCGTCGGGCAGCTTCAATCCCCTGAGCCGTTCGCCCAGAGTCCTTGCCTTTATACCCAGAATGTCGCGGGAGGGGATATCCTTGACCACGGCGATAAATTCGTCGCCGCCAACTCTGCCGATAATATCGTTGGAGCGGAAGATCTCGGACAATGCTTTTGCCACCTGACACAATACCCAGTTTCCGAACAGATGGCCATGTCCGTCGTTGACCTCTTTGAAGTCATCAATATCGATAAACATGACGCCAAGTGCTATTCCGCTGCGCAGCAGCAATCCGGTCAGATCGCGTATTGCACGACGGTTGTAAAGTCCGGTAAGGGAATCGGTACGGGCGAGTTTTTTCCAATGGGTCGTTTCCTGTTTCAGTTCGTCGATACAGGTCAGCTTACCCAGACAGGTGGTACAGATATTCGGATTATCCGCATCAAAGAAGCCGCGGATGTAAAGTTCAAACCATTTGACCGAACCGTCCAAAGTCCGCAGCCGGACTTCGGTTTTGAAGAAAGGATCTTCTCCGGTAATAGAGTCGACCATCTTTTTACGCAGCGCATCGGCATCCTCGGGGAGCAGATGACCGGCCACGATAGAAGCAAAAGCGCCCTTCTGACGGATCTCGCCGCCGAAGATCTCTCTGTACCGTTCGGAGAAAACAGCCTCCTGGCGGATACAGTCATAGGTAAAGGTGATATCTCTGGACAATTCGCTGAGCATCTGATATTTATGACGCTCCAGTTCCAGCAGATGAAGAGTGCGGTCATTGGGATGAGAAGGCACATCGGGTACCGCAGAAGCACCGGACAGCAGATTGCTGACCTTCTGAAGCAGGTCGGAATGGAGACGCCGGCTGTAGAGTTCGATGCCGTTTGCGACTCTTCGGCGGACAACGGCGGGATTGAAAGGCTTTTCGATGATATCCAGTGCACCGGCGGCCATTCCCTCGGCAGCCTTGGTGTCGGCATCGTCCTGCAGCATCAGAAAGACGGGAATATTACACAGAAGACCTGCCGCATTCAGCTGCTTTAAAAGTTCCACTGCCTGCTGTTCGATAGGAAGCATACCCAGCAGCAATGCCGCATATTCACCGGCTGCATTCTGCATCAGATCGAGAAGGGTATCGCTGTCGCCGACTTCGGCCACATCATACTCCGGTACGAAAATCTCGCCGAGCACTGCCCGGGTCAGTTCGTTGGCATCTGCCACCAGAATTCTGATTTTCTGATCCATGTCGGGTACACCTCCTCTATTCTTGCAAAACAATTGTTATATGTTTAATTATAAGGCTTTTTTACCGGAATTGCAAGGGGATTTCCTGAAGAAAAGAGAAATGTTTTCAGGAATTTGAATTTATTTTTACCGGTATCGATTGCATCCCGAAAAACGATATGCTATGATAAAGAAAAAAGGAGGAATGACAAATGGCACTGATCCACGTGAACTACTATTCGGCCGTTCTCGGTATGCAGCGGGCCATGGATGTGATCCTGCCCCAGAAACAGAACGGTGTCGGCCTCGCAAGCGGTGCGGGCGACGAAAAATATCCGGTACTCTATCTTCTGCACGGCGGCAGCGATGACCATACCATCTGGCAGCGCCGCACATCCATCGAGCGCTATGCCACCCAGAAGGGTATTGCCGTTGTCATGCCCAACAACGACCTGGGCTTTTACACCGATATGAAATACGGCTTTGACTTTTTCCGTCACACCGCAGACGAACTGCCTCAGATCGTACACGAGTTCTTCCCCGGCATCTCCACAAAGCCTGAGGACACCTTTGTTGCCGGTCTCTCCATGGGCGGCTTCGGCGCCTTCAAGCTGGGCATTCTCCGCCCCGAGAAATTCGCCGCTGTGGCAAGCCTTTCCGGTGCAGTCGACCTGCTGAGCAGCTATCCCAAAGAAGATCCGGATAAGGATGCTTCCGGTTTCTTCGGCTATAT
>JAFQND010000296.1 GCA_017396055.1 Oscillospiraceae bacterium | reverse complement strand
GAAGACGGCGCTCCCGTTATCCTGACCCTGAAGGTCTACTTCGACCTGATCCCCGCAACTCCCGTTGAACCCGCAGCAGCAGCTTACAGAACCGAGTACTACTTCGAACAGACCCCCAACGGCGATGACTATGTCATCAACGACAAGCTGACTGCCATGAACTTCGGCAAACTGGGCGCAACTGTTGAAGCAGAGATCCTGGAAGTTGAAGATTACATCCTCAACTCCGCATGGGAAGAATCCGTTCTGTCCGGTGAGGTTGTAATGCCCACCGCAGGCGAAGACGGCGCTCCCGTTATCCTGACCCTGAAGGTTTACTACGAGATCCCCACCGCTGATCCCAAGCCCCTTGATCCCATCAAGGCAGCTTACATCACCGAGTACTACTTCGAGACCGAAGATGGCGTCTATGAGATTAATGAAGACGAGACCGAAAGAGATTTCGCTTCTGTTGGTGATATCGTCGACGCTGAGATCAAAGAGTTCGAAGGCTATGTCCACAATGCAGAATGGGAAGAATCCATCCTGTCCGGTGAGGTTGTAATGCCCTCCGCAGGCGAAGATGGTACTCTGCAGATCCTGACCCTGAAGGTTTACTATGACATCGCTGAGTCTGTAGCTCATGGCGGTTTCAAAGTCGTCAAGGGCGATGGCGAGTACGAAGTAAGCGAGACCTTCATGTTTGAACTGTACGGCGTTGTAGACGGTGCAAAGACCGAGGTACCCGTTGCTGTTTCCCGCGTGAATGTAAGCAAAGTTTTCGAACAGGAACGCGGCTTTGACATCTGGTTCTTCAATGTTCCCCTTAAGGGCTATGATTCCTTCATTCTGCAGGAAGTTGCAGGCGAAAGCGAAGACTGGACCTATGACACCACCGAGTATGCTGTTTCTCTGGTAGAAACCGCTGACGGCTATGCTCTGATGACCGAGGATGGCAAGTATGTCAACATCCTTAACACTTATGAAGCTCCCGAAGAGCCCACTCCTCCTCCCTCTGAACCCGAGGAAGAAGAACCCACCATCATCCGCATCATCAAGACCTGGGAAGGCGGCGAATATGACGGCGAAGTTACCTTCATCGTTACCGACGCTGAGACCGACAGAGAATATGTCGAGACCCTGGATGAAGGCGACAGATTTGTTGACGTAGAAGTTCGCCGCGGCGGCACCTACTATGTCGAAGAAATCGAGATCGAAGGCTGGGAGACCACCTTCACCGACCGTAAGGGCAACCCCGACAACAGAGGAGACATCGTTAATGTTGAAGACGGCGAGACCGCCAAGGTCTATGTCACCAACACCCTGATCGAAGAGGAAGAAGAGATCCCCGACGAAGAGCCTCCCATGGTTGAAGAACCCTCTGGAGAGCCTCCCGTTGAAGAGATCCCCGACGAAGAGATCCCCATCGTTGCTCCTCCCAAGACCGGTTCTGCAGCCGGCTCCGCAGCAGCTCTGTTTGCATGCGCAGCTCTGCTGGGCACAGTAGTTCTCCGCAAGAAGAAATAAGCTCCCATAAAGGCTGAACCTGCCTGAATCACAAAAGCCCCTGCCGGGTGACCGGCGGGGGCTTTTTCTGATCTTTTTTCCCTAAAGCTCTTCCATTTTTCATCTGGATGGATTATAATCAAGGCAAGATCATCCGAGGAGGAACGACTATGTACAGCATTTTCAAGATCACTTCTCATCCCACCGTCGATTTTGCGGCGGAGGAACTGAAAAAATATCTCAGAATGATGATGCCCCGCTGCGGCGAGATCGATATCGCCTTTGCCCCCGAAGCAGAAAGCGGTTTCCGGCTGGGTCTGATGGCTGATTTCGGTCTGTGCATGCCCGATGCCCGCGACCCCGCGCTGGACGATATTGTTTATATCACCGCCGACGAAAAGGGCGGCGTGATCGCCGGCTCCAATCCCGGTGCACTGCTGATCGCGGTTTACCGCTATCTCCGCTTCTGCGGCTGCAGATGGCTCTTCCCCGGTGTGGACGGCGAATGGATCCCCGTCATCGAAAAACTGCCGGCGGTCAACTACCGCAAGCTTGCCGACCATCGTTACCGTGGTCAGTGCAACGAGGGCGCCGAATATCAGCAGTCAATGATGGAGACCATCGATTTCACCCCAAAAATCTGTATGAACACCTATATGCTCGAGTTCGACAATCCCTATACCTATTACCGCTCTTACTACAGCCATAACTGCAGCACCTGCCGCGAAGCGGAGGACGTCACCCTCGAGACCACCCTGCAGTGGAAGCGTCAGTGCGAAGCCGAGATCAAAAAACGCGGTCTGAAATTCCACGATATGGGCCACGGCTGGACCGCCGAGCCCTTCGGCATCTCCAGTGAGCTGGGATGGACCAAAGTGGATGAGACCGATCTCAACGAGGAAAACCGTCAGTATCTGGCCCAGATCAACGGCGAGCGGAAATATTTCGGCGGCGTGCCGCTGAACACCAACATCTGCCTTTCCAACCCCAAAGCCAGAAGCATCATCGCCGAGTATGTGGCGAACTACGCCCAGACCCAGAACAACGTCGACTTCCTGCACATCTGGCTGGCGGACGCCTCCAACAACCACTGCGAGTGCGAAAACTGCCGCAGGAAGGACACCTCCGACTGGTACGTGATGCTGCTCAACGATATCGACGCCGCTCTGACCCGCAAAGGTCTCGACACCCATCTGGTCTTTATCGTCTATGTGGACACCTTCTGGCCGCCCATCGAAGAGAAGCTGAACAACCACAAACGCTTCACCATGCTCTATGCGCCCATCACCCGCCTGTACACCGAGACCTACGGCGAAACACCCGACTTCTCGAAGGTCGTGCCCTACGACCGCAACAAAAACGACCTGCCCCGCGGCATGGCCGAATGCCTTGCTTATCTGCATGAGTGGAAGAAAATGTGGCCCGGCGACTGCTTCTGCTATGAGTATCATTTCTGGCTGCACCAGCACTACGATATCAGCTCTCTTGAGCTGGGCAGGCTGCTGCATAATGATATCACCGCCCTGCGGGGACAGGGTCTCTCAGGCATCGTAGAGGACGGCTCACAGCGCAGCTTCTTCCCGACCGGTTTCCCGTTCTATGTCTACGGCGAGACGCTGTTTGACGCGAGCGTGACCTATGACGAGCTGAAAGAGGACTATTTCAGCCACGCCTTCGGCGAAAACTGGAAGGAAGCGGTCGCTTATCTCGAAAAGATCGCCGAGCTGCTGCCCTTCGAGAAGATCTCGGTGCTCCGCGACTATAAGTGCATCCCCGACGCTTCGGTGGGCGAAACGGCAAAGGAAGTCCCCGCCGTCACAGCTGCCTTTGCCCCTGTTATCGAGGCAAACCTCCGTCAGCCTCGCCGTGCCTCCACCGTCAGCTGGCAGCTTCTGAAGCACCATATCACCTATACCGAACTGCTGGCAGACTATCTGGTCAAGCTGACCGCCGGCGATATGGCCGGTGCAAAGGCAGTCGCCGACGCCTTCGTCGACGAATTCTCCAGACGGGAGATCTACATCGAGCGTTACTACGACCACAACCAGACCTACCGCTCGCTGCTCTACGCCGTCAAGCGTGACCTCTATTAAATCCGCACCGCTTTGCAAAAATAAAAGTTTTTGAGAGATCAAAGAGGACTTTTTTCAAAAAGTCCTCTTTGCGGAGTCCAAGACACGCCTCCTGCGGAGGCTTAGTCTGGGCAGAGCCTCAGAAGGGGTTTGGGGGCAGAGCCCCCAACATCAGATGCTCAGCCCCCGCCGCATCGTGCGGCGGGGGAGTTTGGTCCCATCCTCACGGATGGGACTTTTTGTATGATATTGTTGGTCCCAGACACGCTTCCTGCGGAGGCTTAGTCCGGCCCAAACCCGACCAAAGCTCCGCTCTGGACTCGCTTAAGTCCCTTTTTGTAAAAAGGGACTTAAGAATCGCCAAAAACTTTCTTGTCTATAAACTGATAACTGAAGACTGATAACTGAAGACTGCCAACTGAAAAAGCTTATGCGTAGATGGAGAGCAGAACACCTGCAGCAACTGCAGAACCGATCAGGGGGTTGACCTTGCCGCCGGTGACGATGTACATGACCTTGCCCAGCAGAACGCTTCTGTACGCAGCAGAGGTGTAAAATAAGAACAGAAAACCCCCGGCAGGAAACTCTGCCGGGGGTCGCTTTATGTGCTGTTTCCGATGGCAAGCTTGGCTGTGATGGTCGTTCCTTCGCCCAGTTTGCTTTCCAGTCTGATAGAACCATCATAGAGGCTGACAATATGGTTGACGATGGAAAGTCCCAGACCGGTGCCGCCGACACTGCGGCTGCGGCCCTTGTCGACACGGAAGAAACGTTCGAAGACTCTGGATTTCATCTCGTCCGGGATACCGATGCCGGTGTCTTTGACAGTGGCATAGAGGTACTGTCCGTCGGTCTCGGCGCGGACCCAGACTTTGCCGTTCTCCACATTGTACTTGACGGCATTCTGCATCAGATTGCCGAAGAGGTTGTGCATATGCTCATAGACCGCCGGGATGGTGAAATTACCGCCGGAGATCTCTAATGTGATGTTTTTTTCCTCCATGGAGAGCAGCAGGGAATCGCGGATATCACAGAGCAGTTCGGCCACATTGACAGGGACCGGTTCGCCGCTCTGGGCGGGGTCCTCCAGCGAGGAGATCATCAGAAGATCCGAGATGATGCGGTCGATACGGTCGGCTTCCCGTCGGATGATGCGGATGCTGTCCTGTATCTTTTCGGGGTCGGTGATGATGCCGGATTCCAGAAGCTCAGAAAAACCGCGGATGGAGGTAACCGGCGTTTTCAGTTCGTGGGAAGCATTGGAGAAGAATTCCTGCTGGCGGTTTCGGGCCGAACGCTCGGCGGTGACATCGGTCAGCGAGATGACGATCAGCCGCTTGCGGGGGAGGGAGGATTCGTCGCTCAGTTCTTCGCTGATCGACCCGACAGTCAGCAGATAGATACTGCCGTCCACCGCCTGAAGGTCGAAGGCGCTGGGGTGATTCAGGTCGGCTGCCTCCCGTACGGCGCGGAGGATCGCCTGTTCCTGCAGGACATCGCGGATCTTTTTCTGTTCGCATTTTTCCGGGATACCCAGCACGGACGCCGCCTTTTTGTTGCAGCTGACGATGACGCCGGAGAAATCGGTGATGAGGATACCCTCCTGCATGTTGTCGACGATAAAGTCAAACTCCTCCTGCTGGTGGCGGAGTTTTCTGCGGCCGGCAATGATCTTGCCGCAGAGTTTGCGAATATTTCCCTGCAGCGCGATGATCTCGGGATAATCGGTCTCAGGCAGGCGGACAAAGGACATCTGCTCGCCGTGAAGGTCAAGTTCTTCGTTGAGGCTGTCGATGGATTCCACCAGAGTCGAGGCACCGCGGTAAGCCATAATAGCGGCGATGCCAGTGATGATCGCTGCGGCGGCCACTGCCCACATCCAGAAGGCAGGGGAGAAGGTCTCACGCATATGCGAGACAACGGAAGCTGCGGCGGCAGAGAGCGCTCCGATCAGCAGATAGCGAAGGAAAAGTGCTCGTTTCATCGGTTCACCTTATTCCCGGTGGAAGCGGTATCCCACGCCGCGGATCGTGCGGATATAGCGGGGATTTTCGGCATCGTCCCGGAGCTTTTGTCTGAGGGTACGGATGTGCATGTCCAGCGTGCGGGTCTCGCCTTCAAAGTCGATCCCCCATACCTGATTCAGCAGTTCGGACCGGCTCATGACCCGGTCGGCGTTTTCCATCAGCAGCTTTAACAGCTCGAACTCCTTGAAGGTCAGGTCGACCGGCTGACCGCCCTGGGTGATATCCCGGCTGTCGCAGTCAAGGCGCAGGTCCTGACCGGTCAGGATGGTGTGGCGGGCGGATTGTCCGGCACGTCTGAGCAGTGCCTGAACGCGGGATTTCAGCTCCAGCAGGCCGAAGGGTTTGGTCATATAATCGTCGGCACCGGCGTCGAGACCGGTCACTTTGTCGATCTCAGAAGACTTGGCTGTAAGCATCATAATGGGCAGGTGGGCGCTGTTCGGGTCGGCGCGCAGTTTTTTTACAGCGGTAACGCCGTCCATATCGGGAAGCATAATGTCAAACAGAATAACATCCGGCAGATGGGCCTGGATGGCGGCAAGGCCCGCCTCGGCATTTTCAAAGGTACGGACTTCATAACCGAACGCCTCCATGGCGGTCTTGACCAGCTGACGGATATTTTCATCGTCTTCGATGGCATAGATCAAGGGCATGGGAAACCTCCTATAAGATGAGGCAAACGCCTCTTATTCCAATTTTACATTATACACCTTTTTCCGTCCGGGGAACAGCGTTTTGCTGTCAGAACAGCGTAAAAAATCTGTAAAAGAACGGTTCCTCCGCAGAGAATTTTAAAAGAAAACAAAATAAAATCCCGTCCCCGAAAAGGGACGGGATTTTTTCAGCAGAAGCTGATTATGCGTAGATGGAGAGCAGAACACCTGCAGCAACTGCAGAACCGATAACGCCGGCGACGTTGGGGCCCATTGCATGCATCAGCAGGAAGTTGGTGGGGTCGGTCTCAGCGCCGACCTTCTGGGAAACACGGGCAGCCATGGGAACTGCGGATACGCCTGCAGAACCGATCAGGGGGTTGACCTTGCCGCCGGTGACGATGTACATGAGCTTGCCCAGCAGAACGCCTGCGGCAGAGCCGATGCAGAAGGCAGCCAGACCCATCAGCAGGATACCCAGAGTCTTACCGGTCAGGAAGAAGTCATAGGAAGCGGTAGCGCCGACGGTGACACCCAGGAAGATGGTGACGAT